>JAZNHD010000076.1:0-6709 GCA_045576815.1 Eubacteriales bacterium | reverse complement strand
GTAGTTGAAGAAGCTCCCGTAGTTGAAGAAGCTCCCGTAGTTGAAGAAGCTCCCGTAGTTGAAGAAGCTCCCGTAGCTGAAGAGGCTCCCGTAGCTGAAGAGGCTGCCGTAGCTGAAGAGGCTCCTGGAGCTGAAGAAGCTCCCGTAGCTGAAGAGGCTCCTGTAACGGAAGTTCAGCCCGACATCACCGAGCTTTCCGCAGAAGAAGAATTTAACGCTTAAAAACAATAAAAGCTTCCGCAAAGCCAGCGGAAGCTTTTATTAATTACATAAAAATCAAATTACAACAGCGCTCTCGCTTACGAGCTCACTGTCGTGCTGTGCTGCAACGAGCTGCACGTGGTATGCGTCTATTACCGATTCCTCGAGCGCCGCTCTGAAATCGGAATTAATCGGGTGAACGATATCGCGGTATGTTCCGTCAGGATTTTTTCTTGAGGGCATTACGATAAAGTACCTGTCGCGAGCATAAATAACCTTGATATCGTGAACTGCGAGGCAGTCGTCAAAGGTCACCGAAACAATAGCCTTCATAGGTCCTTCATCGAAAAATTTTCTGATTTTGATGTCAGTGATTTGCATAACTTAGCTTCCTTTCCTGTGTTGTAAACTTTTTTCGGATTACGAATATAGTATATAATAAGTTTGTTAAAAATATTCAGTGAATAAGTAATCATTTTTGAAATAATCTGTAATACTTTTTTAACAGCTTGTGTCCAAATGTTTAACAAAGGAATTCAGAGGGGGCTTATGGCGAATTTTGACAAAAAAGTAAGTTATGCTAAAATACGCGAGATAGCCGCGGTGGAGAATTCACGAGTGCATTTCGTGGGAGTGGGCGGAGTATCTATGTACGGCCTTGCAAGGCTATCGCTCTCGTATGGGCTCTTAGTGTCGGGAAGCGACCGTGAGGAGTCGGAAAATACTAAAAGGCTCTCAAGTCTTGGCGCTAAGATAAATATAGGTCACGACGGGGGCGCTGTGCTTGGCGCGTCCTTAGTTGTATATTCTCACGCGATATCAGAATCAAATCCCGAGCTTCTTTTCGCTCGCCGGCTAGGTATTCTCACGGTGTCAAGAGCAGAGTATATGGGTGCTCTCATGGAGGGCTACAAGACTCGTATAGGTGTTTCGGGCTCGCATGGAAAGAGCACTACAGTAGCCATCCTGCATTCGATTTTTACCCTTGCCTTAACCGAGCCTACGACTCTTTCAGGCGCTAAGCTTTCTTGCGAGGATTCTGTGTCACTCGGCTCTCGCGGTGTTTTTATTTACGAAGCGTGTGAGTACCGTGACTCCTTTCTCTCATTTCGCCCGACCATAGCTCTCGCTACAAATCTTGAGCTTGACCATACCGATTATTTCAAGAATACGGCAGCGATTGCGGAGTCGTTCAGAGAGGCACTATCACTTGCCGGTGGTATTGCCGTAATCAACGAGGACGACGAGGAGCTTCTGAAAATTAAAAATCACATCACGGCAAGAGTCGTAACCTTTGGCTCGGGCGAGGGGGCAGATTACAGATACCTGATTACTTCGTTTTGCGAGAGAGGCTTCGCTTTTTCGTTATCCCATTTTGGAAACGAGATAGCGAGCTTTACTTTGAATATTCCCGGTGTTTTTAATGTAACGAATGCCGTAGGCGCGATTGTCGTAGCACTTGAGTTCGGGATAGATGCTGAAATAATAAAGAGGGCGATTTCCGAATTTTCCGGAATACCGCGCAGGCTTGAGCTTGTGGGCGGCAGACGCGGGCGACCGGTGTATTACGATTACGCACACCATCCGACCGAAATCGCCGCATCGATAAACACCGTCCGGCTTATAACCGGTGGGGAAGTGACGGTTGTATTTAAACCGCATACCTATTCGAGAACAAAGAGCCTTTGGGAGAATTTCAGACTTTCTCTTTCGCTTGCCGACAGAGTTATTCTTACCGATATTTATCCTGCGCGCGAGACACCTATTGCGGGCGTCAGCTCCCTAAGACTCGCGGAGGAAATCGGTTCTACAGCCGCCTTTTGCCACGACGGTGACGTGGCGAGGATGCTCGATACCTTCTCGCGCGGTGCTATTATTTTAATGGGTGCGGGAGATATGGAAAACATAAAAACGGACGTATTGAAAGGATAAAAATATGAAAAAACCGCTTCTTATAAGTGCTTGCCTGATTGGCACACCCTGTCGCTTTGACGGGAAAAGCGTACCCCGTGTGAATTTTTCGGAGCTTTCGGAAAGGTATAACCTCATACCGATATGTCCCGAAATATACGGCGGTCTCGAGGCACCGAGAGTACCGAGCGAGAGGAGAGAGGACAGGGTAGTTATGGCTGACGGCACCGACGTTACCGAGAATTTTCGTCGCGGTGCTGAGGTATCGGTAAAATTTGCGAGAGACTTCGGTGTGGGGGCTGCACTTTTAAAAGAACGCAGTCCGTCTTGCGGCCACGGTCAGATATACGACGGCAGCTTCAGTCGTACGCTTAAGAACGGCAGCGGAGTAACCGCAGAGGCCCTTATAATAAATGGTATAAAAATATACGGCGAGAGCGAAATAGAAAAGCTCATAGCAGAGTATTGACAAGCGAAAAAAATAAGAGTATAATAAACTTAAAAAACCGAAAGGAGAACCGAAATGGACGACGGCGCGCGAAGTACATACCGCGAAAGCAACCTAATGAAAAATAAGAGCGAGCCGTGGTCGGACGTTTTGGGGTAATATTCCTTTTGCCTTTTCCGAACCATCCGCTCGGAAAGGATTTTGATGGAAAACAATCTTAATTTAGTTGACATTTCCTTTTTCGATGACGCTGCCGAGATGGCAGAGCGCTTTGACACGCTTATATCGGAGAGGAAATATGCCGAGGCAAAGGAAGAGGCTCTCCGTATTCCTGCGCCCGACCTCGCGGCAATTTTAGGCGAGACGGCTGCTTCAAGAATGACACTGATTTTCCGCCTGCTTCCAAAGGAGCTTGCGGCAGAGACCTTCGTCGAAATGGAGCCGGAGGAGCAGTACAGACTCATTGAGTCTTTTTCGGACAATGAGCTATCGGAGATACTTGACGAGCTTTATATTGATGATACCGTTGATATTATCGAAGAGATGCCCGCCAACGTTGTGAAGAGAATTTTGTCCACGGTTGAGGGTGGCGACAGAGCGCTGATAAATCGGCTTCTCAGGTATCCGAAGGGCTCGGCCGGTACTGTAATGACTACCGAGTACGTCAGATTTGTAAAGGATATGACGGTTGAGGCGGCGCTTACTCATATAAGACGAGTTGCAATTGACAAGGAAACGATTTACACCTGCTACGTCACCGATTCGGACAGGCACCTTATCGGTACTGTGAGTGCGAGAGATATTCTCATATCTGAGCTTGACGTGCCGCTTTACGAAATAATGGAAGAAAACGTCATATATGCCTTCACCTACGACGACAGAGAGGCGGTTGCGAGGAGCCTTGACAAATACAATCTTCTTGCCATGCCCGTCGTCGATAAGGAGAAGCGACTTGTAGGTATTATTACGATTGACGACGCTATTGACGTCATAAAAGAGGAGTCGGAGGCAGACTTTGCAAAAATGGCGGCGGTAACGCCTACCGAAACCCCTTATCTGAAAACCACCGTCCGCTCTCTTTGGTGGTCGAGAATTCCGTGGCTTCTCATACTTATGCTCTCATCTACCGTATCAAGCACTATCTTGACTGGCTTTGAGGCGGTACTCCCTGCAGTGCTTGTGCTTTTCGTTCCTATGATAATGGGCACGGGCGGTAACTCCGGAGGACAGTCCTCGGTGACGGTCACGCGCAGTATATCGCTGTCTGAGATTGAATTTGAGGATTTACCGAGAGTTTTCTGGAAGGAGCTGCGCGTAGGTGCTTCGTGCGGTGTGACGCTCGGTGTCGTAACGTTTATAAAGGTGATGCTCGTTGACAGACTTCTCCTTCAAAATGCTGCTATAACCGTCTGGGTGGCACTCGTGGTTGCACTGTCGCTTTCCGTCACTATAATCGTATCTAAAATTTTCGGTGCAACGTTGCCGCTTCTTGCTAAGAAAATAGGGCTTGACCCCGCCGTTATGGCATCACCGCTTATAACAACGCTCGTTGACGCGGTATCTCTTTTGATTTATTTCTTCGTTGCAAGCCTTGTTCTTTAGGCATTAGAAAAGGTCGGTCTTTCATTATGAAAGGCCGACCTTTTTTCAGTATTCAATGCGGTACCATTTTTGGTTTTTTGGCTTTGGTAGGTACCCGTGTGAAGAATTTTGTAGATAATTTGCGGATTTTTTAATAGATTTGTCAAGAGAATTGAACATTGCCTGTATTCCCGAGGCAATGCAGGTCTCATCTCCGAGACCTACGCGCATGAGCTTTACCTCGGCGCGTATGAGATGAGCGAGGTGTACTGGGTCAAAATAATCTGCCCCCGGCTCGTAGGAGAAAAAGTCCGAGACAAGCCCGTCCGACATCTTGGCAGCCATATTGCAAAAGCCCGGGATGTTTGCCTCAACTGCCGCGATTTTAAAGTCGGGTATGTGTTTTGCGAGCCGCTCTGCGAGTGCTCCCACGCATAGCGCCTGATATCCGCCCATGCTCATGCCGGAAAGTATAAATTCCCTATTCCATACTCTGTGAAGCGATGGGAGGTTTGAGGAAAGCTCTGGGTCGGCAAGAAAGCGTAAAAGCTGTAAATCCCTCAAAATTAGGTAGGTCATATAAGAGTCGTGAGGATTTTTATACGAGGAATTGATACCGCCGTTTGCTTTACCGTAATTTTTAAGAATCCCTTTGTCAAGGCGTGAGTAGTATTCCTCGGTCATGCCGAGCTCGTAGCCGTGATGCGTACAGTGTACGGTTATCTGTGCTGCGGAAACGGTCAGTGAAGGGGAATGAATATCATAAGGGTCGTAATTTATTTTTAGCGGCAAACTAGCGTTTTTTGTGTTTTTAGGTATTGAAATGTAAACACTTGTTGGCGCAGGACCGGGAGATTTCAGATAAAGCTCATAAAGGTCATACCTTTCAAGCGCACTTACAGATGGGGCAGAGATGCCGTTCTCCTTTAATCTGTTAAGATAAGCCTTATCAAGCTCCCGCATTGAAAACCTGTTTTTTTGGGGAATGCCGTATTCGTATACAACGTCACCTGAGTATCCGTCGGCGTGTATATCCGTCGGCGAAACACCGAGCAGTCTTTCTATCTCTTTGTCCCAGAAGCCGTATAGGTCGCAGGGGGCGGTACTTTTCGGTGCAATCTCTTCTATCCCAAAAAGAAGACCGCCGTATGCCGATTCAGCACCTGGAATTTCTTTTCCATCCTCGTCCAAGGCGTAAACTCTGAAATTTAGCGAGCCTGCCGTCTCTGAGCTTACCGAAAACTCTACCGAGGAAGCGCGGGATATCCGTCCGCCACCGGAGCTGCCGTCGTCGCATTTCCAAGAGTAAGCGAGCGTGGGAGCTATGATAGGGCGGTCGTCCTTATAGCTGTAAAGGGTTGCCACGATAACCGCCTCGTCTCCTACAAGAAGCTCTATTGGTGATACACGGGTCCTCTCTCCCGACCCGTCAGGTAGAAAGCTGTCAACGTTAAAATACAGCCCTGCCTCAAATCTGTCGTTTGTCATATCGTCTTCCTTCTTAGCGAAAATCGGGCATCAGCGATGCCCGATTTTTGCCTTCAGTAGTTATTTTTTGCTTGCAACAAGGTCTTCTTCCTCTTTTTGTGATGCAGACCTTGCGTTTTTTCTTTTGTACGTGCGCTTGTCGGAAATCTTATACATACCAAGATTAAACCAATAAAGCACGGTCGACTGTCCTATCCACGCAAGAAACATATAAGCCGGTCTCCACCATTCGTTAATCTGTGTCAAAAGAGGCATGCCGAAGGGGTTGTCCATAAACATACAGTTAGTACCTAAAATCGGGTTGATGCTGATAGACATAACGCAGGCGGCTGTTATAAAGATAAAGTAGTGCTGCCAGTGCGATTTGCGCGGCGTATACTCGTGCTTTATCAGAGTCAGCGTACCGAGATACATCATAACGCCGTGGTAAATAAGCGCGTGGATAGACGAGGGGTGCCAAGCAGGGTAGAGAAGTAGCGAGGTGCTCGGATAAAGCGTAAAAATTATACCCGCCATAATTCCGCCCATCGTCAAAAAGGAATTTCCGAGAATGGAAAGAGTCGTGTTTTTAGACATTGAAAACCAAACTGCGAAAAGGAAAAGACCGCAGAAATAGAAGGGAATCCATGTGTCGTTCGGCTCGCCCTTATAGACGCGCAGGGCAATTTTTATGACCTCAGCCACGGTTGTTGACACGGCTATCCAGAATCTCGTCTTGCGAAAGGATTCGCGCTTCATGTTCTTTGTAAGACAAAGAGCTAACGCAACGCCTGCAAAGGTAAGAAATATGTAAAAGAAGTGCCACGGTGTAAAAAGTCCGCCTATTTCCGACGGAAGAAAGTGGTCGTAGAAAAACTTCCTTGCGACCTTAACTGTTGATTTCAATTTTACCCACCTTCAAAAGTTAAAGTTATACTGAATGTTATTATATAACATTTCTAAAGTTAGGTCAATAGAATTTTCTCAAAATTAACAAAACCTTTAAATATGAAAAGGATTTTAAAGCACAAAACGGATTTCTTTTATTTTTTCTGTTTTGTTTGTTGACACGAGTGTGCGCGTGTGTTATAATTACTGTGA
>JAZNHD010000075.1:0-4939 GCA_045576815.1 Eubacteriales bacterium | reverse complement strand
CCGACTTGCCCGAGATTGCGAATGTCTTGCCCTTTATATCATCGCCGAAGTGGTGAAGCATCTCGAGGGTGTAATATACGGCACCGTATCCCGTTGCCTCGGGACGGATAAGAGAGCCGCCGTAAGGAATTCCCTTACCTGTAAGAACGCCTGTGAACTCATCTCTAAGTCTCTTATACTGACCGTAGAGATAGCCTACCTCTCTTGCACCGACACCAATGTCTCCCGCAGGAACGTCGGTATCCGCGCCTATGTACTTGCAAAGCTCGGTCATAAAGCTCTGGCAGAACGCCATAACCTCACGGTCGGACTTGCCCTGGGGGTCGAAGTCGGAGCCGCCCTTACCGCCGCCCATGGGGAGTGAGGTAAGCGAGTTCTTGAAGGTCTGCTCGAAGCCAAGGAACTTTATAATACTCTCATTAACGGTAGGATGGAATCTGAGACCGCCCTTGTAAGGACCTATCGCACTGTTGAACTGAATACGGTAGCCGCGGTTGACCATAACCTTGCCTGCGTCGTTAACCCACGGAACGCGGAACTTGATAATTCTCTCAGGCTCAACCATTCTTTCAAGAACGCCGGACTCAATGTACTCGGGGCTCTGCTCAAGCACAGGCTCAATAGACTCAAGAACCTCCTTTACCGTCTGATGAAACTCGGACTCGCCGGGGTTTCTCTTAACAACGGTATCCATCAAATCGTTAAGATACTGAAGCTTAAACATAATAATATCTCCTAATAAAAAATTGATATGCATTATTATAATACAAAAATGTATAAAAATCAATACCCCTGCAAGATTTTTTTGTATTTCTTGCAAAATTCGGATATTTTTCCAATAAATTGCCGCAATATTGCAAATTTTTGTTCGTATTGTTGCATAGAGAGGGCTTTAGCTAATGGAAGGAATACTTAAAGGAAGGAATATCAGAGTACCCGCAAGGGCGTCTATATGGTACGTAGGCACAAGCGTGATAACTAAGGCCGTAGGACTTATCGTCACCCCCGTTTTCACAAGAATACTTACCGGTGAGGAGTATGGCTCATACTCTCTTTATATGAGCTACCTCGGTCTTTTCTCAATTATATGCACGACAGGCTTCACGGGCGGTGTAATTTACAAGGGATTTCAAGCATTTTCGAAGAGAAAAGAGGAGTTTCTTTCATCAGCACTGGGATTTAATCTTTGCTTTTGCTTGGCTGTTTGTATACTTTTGTTTGCATTTAGTGGTCTTTTGGGGATAATCCCCGAGCTTTCCTTGATTTTATGTGTTCAGCTTATAGCAGACTCCGCAGTAGGACTCTCCCTAATGAGAAAGAGGTATTATTACAGCTACAAGTCCGTTGCACTCGTAGGTGTGCTTGAGTCGGTTGGAGCGCCGATAATTTCTCTTATCCTCTTTTACGGCACAAGGCTCGGTTTTGTGGCAAAGCTGTGGGGACTTTTAATACCGGCGCTTCTTGCCGCCTCGCCTCTCGTCTTGGGGATATTAAGGAGATGTCCGAGACTTTTTGATAAAGAGGTATGGCGCTTTCTGTTTTCTGCCTCTCTCCCTCTCTTTCCAAGCATTTTGTCAGGTGCTGTGTCATCGCACGTGGGCAGCTTCGTGACGGCTAAAATGCTCGGCAGTGATGCCCTGGCAAAATACTCCGTCACTCATTCGGTAGGGATAGGACTGCTTTTCGTAGTAAGCACCCTTGGCGCGTCGCTTGCGCCGTGGATAACGAGGAAGCTGCTTGCAGGCAAAAAGGAGACCGTCTCTGAGGTCACAGGTGTGCTTTTCACCCTGCTCGGTGCGGCAACGCTCTTTCTTATCGCCGTCGTACCCGAGGCGGTAGCTTTCCTTGCTCCGACGGAATACAGAGAGGCAATTTCCGCCGCCCTGCCGATAGCTCTTGCCACCCTGCCCTCCTTTATCACAAGCGTTGCGGGAGTTGGACTTGTATTCTCGGACAGGGGCGGTGCCGTTTCTGTTTCCGCAATTTTCGGCGCTGTATCAAATTTTATTCTCTCTATTCTGTTAATACCCGCGCTTAATTACGCAGGTGCAGGCTTGTCGCTCCTTATATCAAACCTTTCGTCCTCCCTCGTAAGCCTTTATTTTCTCAGAAGGGCCGGCCTTGGCACTACCGTAAGGCCGAGAGACGTGCTCCCCGTTTTCATATGGACGTCAGTCTTCGGTATATTAATTTCACTTTTTTATAATTATGCGCCGCTGAGAATTTTGCTCCTGGCGTTTCCTGTGACCGTGTTTTTCCGCACACTTCCCGAGGCCAAGGAGCTTATAAAAGAAAAAGATAGCTGTCACAAACCGTGACAGCTATCTTGCTGAGAAATTATCTGATTTTTATAGCATTAAAATGCCATGGTCGTGTAGTAGGCGAGATTGGTCTGTCTGTTGTCAAGTCTGCCGTACTGAACGACTATCTTCTCCGTGCTCTCGAGCTTCATAGCGTACTGAGTCTCAAGAGGCACCTTGTAGCCGCACATATGGTCTGGGCGGTTGGTACGGAAGCAGAAAACGTGCTTCGGCTGTACAGTCCACTCGATGCCCTCGTACGCATCTCTGTCCTCGAAGAAAATAGTAACCTTTATCTTTGCAACACGGGG
Source organism: Eubacteriales bacterium (assembly GCA_045576815.1). Classification (GTDB taxonomy): domain Bacteria; phylum Bacillota; class Clostridia; order Oscillospirales; family CAG-272; genus UBA1740. The sequence continues at coordinate 2,328 of JAZNHD010000075.1, read as the reverse complement.
GCTGTCGTTTACAATAACAACGCTCTCGTGACCCTTCATTGCGCCCTCGCCCTCAGGCGGAAGCTCGCAGTCGGGGATTATCCAATTTTTCTTTCCTACGATACTCATAGTTGTTAGCACCGAGATCAGTTGAAGCCGAGCTCAATGATTCCTTTCTTGAGATAGTCGGTGTAGCTCTCGCAACCGCCTTCCTTGATAGCGATACCCTTCTCCCAACGGCAGCCGAAGGTGTCGCCTGCGATGAAGGTGTCGATCTGGAAGGTCATGTTCTCCTGAAGGGTGTAGTTCGAGGAGGTCTCCATCCAAGCGGGCTCAACCTCGATCATACCGGTACCGTGGCAGGGACCGTAAACGTAGTTCTTCTCATAGCCTGCGTCCTTGAACATCTGAAGGAACTGCTTCGGAACCTGGCTTGCGGGAATGCCTGCCTTAAGCTGAGACTCGGTCCAATCGTGCATTTTGAGACAGAACTCAACGATGTCACGTCTCTCACCCTCGAGCTTGCCCATGCAAACGGGAAGGCCGATAGCGGGAGAATAACCGTCAATCTTAGCCGAGAGGTTAAGCTGAACTATGTCGTTCTTGCCAATCTGTTTGTATGTAGAACGGGAGATTGCGTGACGGGTGCTCGACTCGCTGAATACGTACATGGGAAGACCCTCGTACTCTGCGCCGTTTTCATAAATAACTCTCTGCGCAACACCAACCATCTGAAGCTCGGTTACGCCGGGCTTAAGAGCCTTGATAACCTCATCGGTTGCAATCTCAACGATACGGAAGCCCTCGCGGATGCAAGCAAGCTCGTTCTCGCTCTTTATCTGACGGAGCTCAACCATGATGTCGTTGCAGCGAATTATCTCAGCCTTGGGATATGCCTCCTTAAGACCCTCGTAGATAGGAAGGGTGCACTCAACATAGCTGCCAAGGCCTATTTTGATGTTCTCACCGGTTACGCCGATTGCCTTGAAGGCATCCTGGAAGGTCGAGGGAACAAGCTCGGGATATGCGGGGTCAGCAGACTCGCGGAACTCGCGGAGAACGAAAATCTTCTCAATCTTGCTGACGTCCTTTGCAAATACGGGAGACTCGGGACCAACGAGAAGCGCTGCGTCACCGGTTGCGGAAATAAGCACGCCTGCGCGCTCGAAGAGAGGCCAGAAGCCCGAGAAATATCTTGCGTTAGCATAGTCGCTCTCGGTGGAAACGACGAGCATAGCGTCAAGACCTCTTGCGGCAACGAGCTTAGCTGCCTTTTTGATTCTTTCCTGGTATTCCCAATCGGGAATGCAAATTCTACCCATAACAGTAACTCCTTTTATTTTTTAGTTTAGGTTGATTATATTTTAACATAAATATTTCGTTTTGTCTTTACAAAATGGTAAATTCGTGGTATAATATTGTAAAAACTTTTATTTTGAAATACTTAAGCGAAAGGTAAACTCTATGCAATTCGTATTAAAGAATTTTAAGCGTGAGATGCTCGTGCAAAGGCTTGCGAATATCCACTATTTTGAGTTCACCCCAACCCTTCACACAGCCCTCGACAGCCACGACTTTTGCGAGCTGGTTTACGTTGAGCGCGGTAAAATAAATATTGCCTCCGAGCGCTACACGGGCGAGCTTTCGGAGCACTCGATGATTATCCACAGTGCAAACGAAACACACTCGCTCACCTGCGGTGACGGGGAAGCGCCCAACGTTATAATAATAGGCTTTGAATGTACCGCAAAGCGCATCTCGGAGCTCTCGGAATTTCCTCTTCTGCTGCCCGATGACCTACAGAAAATGCTTGCGGAAATCATTAAAGAGGCTCGCGGCGTATATCTGCCGCCCTACGATATTCCGAACGTGAGGGATATGAAAAAACGGGGGAGTTTTGCCTTTGGCGCGGACCAGCTTATAAAAAATTATCTTCAGATTTTTCTTATCAAGGCAATAAGGCTAAAGGACGATATAAAGGAAAAGTCGGAGGCACAGGCAAAATCCGGCATTTCCCTCTCGCAGATAGGCGAGGTTAAGCGCTACATAGACGAAAACTTCAAAGTGAAGATAGGCATAGAGGAGCTTTGCTTCCTATTTAATACGAATAAAACCACGCTTTCAAAGGACTTTAAGGCGGTATACGGTAAGACTGTGACCGACTATGTCAACCGCCTCAGAATTGAATATACGAAGCGCGAGCTTTGCGAGGGCGGCCTTACTCTTACCGAGATTTCCGAAAGGCCTAATATCTCCTCGGTGCACTACCTCACAACGCTCTTTAAAAAATACGAAAAATTAACCCCGACGGAATACATTGCCTCGGTTAAAAGAATATACAAAACACCC
>JAZNHD010000074.1:0-17305 GCA_045576815.1 Eubacteriales bacterium | reverse complement strand
TTTAGAAAAATATTTTAAAATCTCGTTTTTCGTCTAAATATTATCCGAAAAAGGTATTGACAAATCCCCATTTTGTTGATATAATATTATGGCAAGTCAAGTTCACCGGCTTGTTTTTGTGGAGAAGTACTCAAGTGGTGAAGAGGCGCCCCTGCTAAGGGTGTAGGTCGGGCAACCGGCGCGAAGGTTCAAATCCTTTCTTCTCCGCCAAAAATACGGCATACTCATCCGAGTGTGCCGTATTTTTCTTTTCGGCGGAGAAGAAAGGATTTTCCACATCCGCACCGTAACTCGCAGAGCGAGTGGCGGTACAGATAACCGAGCAAAGCCGAGTCGGCAAGCTTGCTTGTCAGGGAGGCTGCGAAGGTTGCTCCGTGAGCACTGTGCGCAGCACAATATAGCACAAAGTGCCAAACATCGCAGGTGTTTGCAGCTCATAGGGAGTAAGGTTCAAAATTCAAACCGCATTAGCCGCCGCATAGCAATACCATTTCTGCTCCTCCAATAAAAAGACCCCCCCACACGGGTGGCTATTTTTATAATATTCTATAAATTTTTTAAAATTATTAACAAATCACCTCTCTTTTGTGGTATAATGAATTGAATATGAAGAAACGGAGAGGGTTGAGTATGTTCGGCTACGTGAAGCCTGTGAAGGCGGATATGCTTGTGCGTGAGTATGAGTTCTACCGCGCTACTTATTGTGGCGTTTGCCGCGCTATGAAAAAGCATACCGGCACTGCCTCCTGCGCTACATTAAGCTACGATAGCGTGTTTTTAGCGCTAATACGTATGCTTTTTCTTGACGATGACTCATTTGGCACGGATAACAGACGGTGCATCGCGCACCCGTTTACAAAAAAGCCGATGATAAAGGAAAACGAAGCGATAGAATATACCGCCCGCGCCTTTGCGATACTCGCATATCACAAAGTAGAGGACGACCTAAGAGACGGCGACTCCGGTCTTGTGACTATGGCGGCACGTCCTGTGGTGCGCGCGGCACATAAGCGCTCAGGACTTCCTTCGCTTTCGGTGCTTGTCGGGGAGAAGCTCGCGGCTATATCGGCGCTTGAGCGTGAGAGGTGTGCGAGCGTTGACAGTCCTGCGGGACTCTTTGGCGAGCTGCTCGGAGAGCTGTTTTCCCACGGTCTTTCGGATAGCGACCGACTCGTTACGTATCAGTGCGGCTATCACCTTGGCAGGTTTATCTACTGTGCCGATGCGGCAGAAGACTATGAAAAGGACAGGGAAAGCGGAAGTTATAATCCTTACGTCCTTACGTACGGCGGTGCGGCGCTTACCGATGATAACAAAAGGACGATTAAGTGCGCCCTTCTTCTTGAGTGTCAGGCTCTTGAGTCGGCGGTTAATCTTTTGCCGTTCGGCAATCGTGCAACTGTTGAAAATATTGTGAGCAATATTATATATCTCGGACTTCCGTCGAGGATTTCCTTCCTTGATACGCCATCCGAGTCTAACCAAAAAACGAATAAGGAGATAACGAATTGAAGGACCCGTACTCAGTTCTCGGCATCAGTAGCGATGCAACCGACGAGGAAGTAAAAAACGCATACAGGGCGCTTGCGCGCAAGTATCACCCCGACAATTACGGTGACGACAATCCATTAAAGGACCTTGCAAACGAAAAAATGCAGGAGATAAACGCCGCGTACGATGAAATCTTGCGTATGCGTGCGGGCGGCGGCTCGTCATACAAGGGCGGCTCGACCTATTACGATAGCTATTCCGGCACGGGCAGCTCCTCCGGTGTTTATGCTGAGATAAGAAGAAAAATAAACTCTCACAGATTCGGTGAGGCTGAGCGTATGCTGGCTGAGGTTGCCGAGGGGGAGAGAGCTGCCGAGTGGCACTACTTATATAGCGTTATACTTATGAAAAGGGGCAGGGTCAACGATGCGATGCGTGAGCTCGAGATAGCCTGCAGTATGGAGCCCGGCAATATGGAGTATCAGAAGGCAAAGGAAATGTTCAACACCGGCGCGCGCGGCTACGGCAGCACCTACTACGGCGGTGCTGATGGCGGCTGGCGCAGACGAAGCACGGCAGACGATGCCTGTGATTGCTGCACTAACCTTATCTGCCTTGACTGCCTTTGCGAGTGCATGGGCGGCGACCTCATACGCTGCATATGAGTAATACGAAAAAGCTTTCTATCAGCGCGATTTTGGTAGCGCTCGGCACGGTTTTTATGGTGCTCGGTGCGGTTGTTGAGGTGATGGACCTTTCCGTGTGCGCTATTGCCTCGCTTATCGTCGTTTTCATTTATCTTGAGATTGGCGCGCCTTACACCTGGCTTGTGTGGCTTGCGACGTCTCTTGCTACGGCGCTTATGTTTCCCGGCAGTCTTATCTGGGTGGAGTATCTTCTCGTTTTCGGTATATATCCGCTAGTCAAGGCGTATATAGAGAGGCTGCCGAGACTTATCTGGTGGCCTATAAAGCTCGCTTTTATTAACGCAATTATATGGGCGCTGTTTTTTGTTGCCGAGGGCTTTTTCGGTGTGCCGTTTTTTGAGGGCGATACGTTGCCGCTTAAGGTTGTTACCTATCTTTTGATAAACGTCGCCTTCGTGGCTTACGATATGTTTATCACCGTTATGGTGAGACTGTATTTTGAAAAAATCAGACACAGAATAAAAAGATTTCTAAAATAAAAATGCGAGAAAATTATGACTAAGGTTGGTTTTATCTCACTCGGCTGCTCCAAGAATCTTGTTGACACCGAGGTTATGCTTCATAAGCTTCATACCGCCGGCTTTGAGATTACTCCTAATGAGGAGGAGGCGGAAATTATAATAATAAATACCTGCGGCTTTATCGAGAGCGCTAAGAAGGAAGCGATTGACAACATTCTCGATGCGGCAAGCCTCAAGGAGTGGGGCAAGTGCCGTCATATAATCGCGACGGGCTGCCTCGTTGAGAGATATCGCGAGGCTGTTATGGACGAGATGCCGGAGGTGGACGCGCTTCTCGGTGTAGGTAGCCTTGAGGACATAGCAGAGGCCTGTAAGGCTGTAATGAGGGGCGAAAAATACACCTCGTTTCGCGACAAGGAGAGCTCGGCACTCGGAGGTGACAGGATTATTACCACCGAGCCGCATACGGCATATCTCAAAATTGCCGAGGGCTGTGACAACCGCTGTACCTACTGTGCGATTCCGTTAATCCGCGGGAAGCTGCGCAGCCGGCCTATAGAGGATATCGTTGCAGAGGCGCGCGACCTTGAGGCTATGGGTGTGCGCGAGATTAATCTTATAGCTCAGGATACCACAAGATACGGCCTTGACCTTTACGGCAGATACGCGCTTGCCGAGCTCGTCAGAGAGATAACGAAGAACACGGATATCCCGTGGATAAGACTTCTTTATTGCTACCCCGACAAGATTACAGACGAGCTTATAGAGGAGCTTCGCGAAAACGAAAGGCTTCTCAAATATATGGATATTCCCATTCAGCATATCTCGGACAGCGTTCTTACGCGCATGAACCGACACGGCGGCAGAGAGGTAATCGAGGATGCTGTAAGAAGGCTTCGAGACGGTGTTCCCGGCATCGTTCTCCGTACTACCGCTATGGTTGGATTTCCCGGTGAGAGCGAGGAGGACTTCGCTGAGCTTTGCGAGTTTATAAAGGACGCACGGTTTGAGCGCTTCGGTGCGTTTACCTATTCCGCGGAGGAGGGTACGGCGGCGGCTCTGATGGAGGATGACGTATCGCCTCAAGAAAAACAGGACAGATACGACGTGCTCATGCAGACTCAGCTCACCGTGGCAGAGGATATAAGTGCGAAAAACGTTGGCAAAACGCTAACCGTCATCTGCGATGGCTACGACTCGGTGGCAGAGGTGTATTACGGTCGCTCTTATATGGATGCGCCCGACGTTGACGGCAGGGTTTATTTTAAGTCGAAAAGAAGGATAAATCCCGGCGCATTCGTTGACGTGAAGATTACTGAGGCTCTTGACTATGATCTCGTAGGTGAGATTTTGGTTTAAAAGACACTGAAAAAGGAGTAAGGATACTATGAAAAAGTCAGCTATGAATATTCCTAATACGCTCTCAATTATTCGAGTTTTGCTCGTTCCCATCTTTGTAGCAACGCTCATTTTCATGCGTGAAATTTCTGTTTGGGGCATTGTTGTGCCAACATTGGTTTACATTTTAACGGCTTTTACCGATATGCTTGACGGTAAGATTGCGAGAAAATATTCTCTCGTTACAGATTTTGGAAAGTTTATCGACCCCCTTGCCGATAAGTTTATGGTGCTATCGTCAATGATTACAATCCTTGTGTGGATGCTCCTTGAGGACAGGGTGGATACAGCGCTTGTTTTCGTTTGGGTAGTGCTTCTTATCCTTCTTCGCGAGCTTGGCGTGACGAGCCTTCGCCTCGTCGTTGCGGGTAAGAGCGGTATTGTCGTTGCCGCGAGCTTTCTTGGCAAAATGAAGACCGTCTCACAAATGGCAGGCACCGTCCTTATTCTCGTCGAGCCGCTAATTGCCGAGTATCTACCGTTTTTTGCTGAGTATCCCGTGCTCTCCTACGCTTCTATGGCGGTTATGGCGTTCACCACGGTGTTTTCGGGGATTGATTACCTTAGAGCTTATATGCCTTACGTTGATTCAAATAAATAATGATAAAAAAGTCAGGACCGCAGTCCTGACTTTTTTATTTCGTGCCTATTGTAGCGTTTATTATTGCGTTTATTTCCTCTGCAAGCTCGCTCGCCGGCTTTTTCATTCCGCTGATAAGCCATATGTAAATTGCAGCGGTGATGCCTCCGGAAAACATAGCCGAAATCGTTTCGACAGAGCTTACCGCGTGCATTCCTTCGTTAACGCTGTCGTTGAGTCTTTCGAGGGTTGCCTGATAGTTTTGCTCCATAATAACAGAAATCATGGTCGGAAGAACACCGCTTTTCATAATGTTTTCTATTACCCTGCGGTACTCTATTATGAAGCGCAGTATCCTATTCACATACTCGGTGTAGTATTCTGCGGTAGTGCCGGGCTTATCGGATTTCCAGATAAGACTGTCAAAATTGTCGCGCAGGGAGCGCGTAAAGGACGCAAGATACTGGAATTTATCTGTAAAATGCTTGTAAAAGGTGGCTCTTCTTATGCCGGCACTCTCACAAAGCTCGTTTACGGTAATAGCTTCAAACGATTTCTCTGAAAGCAACTGTAAAAACGCATCCGACAGCGCCTTCTTCGTTTTGGTAACTCTTAAATCTTCTTTCGGGGACATTCTCTGAAAAACCTTTCGTGGTAGGGTATTGCGAGTTATAGTATAACACTTTATTTTGGCGAAGTCAACACTTTTTCGAAATAAAGTCAAAAAAGTGACACTTAACTGACGAATATTTTTTAATCATCAAAAGTAAAAATCGTCACTTTTTTAACAAATTTGTATTGACTATTCCCATGTGTTGTGATATTATATTAAAGGTAAATAAAATATCAAAGGAGATATCAGAATGGCAGCTTATAACAAGAAGACTGTCGAGGACATCGAAGTAGCAGGTAAGACCGTCCTCGTTCGTTGCGACTTCAACGTTCCTATGAAGGACGGTGTTATCACCTCCGATAAGAGAATAGTTGGCGCGCTCCCCACTATCAAGTATCTTATGGATAACGGTGCAAAGGTAATTCTTTGCTCTCATATGGGTAAGCCTCATAACATCTTTACCGAGGGATTCGGCCTTACCAAGAAGGAGAAGAAGGCTGTTGAAAAGCTCCCCGAGGCAGAGAGAGAGGCCGCAAAGGCTGAATACCTTAAAAAAGCTCCCGCCGCAGATAAGAAAAAGCTCACTCTTGCTCCTGTATGTAATAGACTAAACGAGCTTCTCGGCAGAGAGGCGGTTGTGTTCGCGGAGGACATTATAGGCCCTGACGCTAAGGCTAAGGTTGCGGCTCTTAAGGCAGGTGACGCAGTTCTTCTTGAGAACACGAGATTTGATGCGAGAGAGGAAAAGAACGGTTCTGATTTCGCAAAGGAGCTTGCTTCATATGCTGATATCTTTGTAAACGACGCGTTCGGTGCAGCGCACAGAGCTCACGCATCTACAGCAGGTGTTGCTGATTATATTCCCGCAGTTTGCGGTTACCTCATTCAGAAGGAAATTTCGGTAATGGGCAAGGCTCTTTCTAATCCCGAGCGTCCATTCGTAGCTATCCTTGGCGGTGCAAAGGTTGCCGACAAGCTCAACGTTATCGACAACCTTCTTAACAAGGTTGACACCCTTATCATTGGCGGCGGTATGGCGTTCACCTTCGCTGCCGCAAAGGGACTTTGCGTTGGTAAGTCGCTCCTTGACGAGACTAAGCTCGACTACTGCCGCGAGATGATGGCAAAGGCTAACGAGAAGGGTGTAAATCTCCTTCTTCCCGTGGATACTGCTATTGCTGCAGGCTTCCCAAATCCTATTGATGCTCCTATCGACGTTGAGTACGTTGACGTTGACAGCATTCCCGCAGATATGGAGGGCCTTGATATCGGTCCTAAGACCGCTAAAATGTTTGCCGACGCGGTTCTCTCCGCAAAGACGGTTATTTGGAACGGTCCTATGGGCGTGTTTGAGAACCCCACTCTTGCAAAGGGTACAATCGCTGTAGCTGAGGCTCTTGCTGAGAGCGACGCTATTACTATCGTTGGCGGCGGTGACTCCGCAGCGGCTTGCGAGCAGCTCGGCTTTGCGCCCAAGATTACTCACATCTCCACCGGCGGCGGGGCGGCTCTTGAGTTTCTTGAGGGTAAGGGCCTTCCCAGCCTGTCCTGCCTTATGGATAAGTAATTAAAACAAAAATGCCCACGGGTGTTCCCCGTGGGCAAAAAAATGATAAGGAAGATAAGAAAATGAGAAAGACAGTAATTGCAGGCAACTGGAAAATGAATATGACACCCGCGGAAACCACGAAGTTCATTACCGAGCTTGCACCTATGGTAGCAGGACAGGACAAGTGCGACATCGTTCTTTGCGTTCCCGCTATTGATATTCCCGCGGCGGTTGAGGCTGCAAAGGGCACTAATATTAAAATCGGTGCTGAGAACGTACACTTCAAAGAGTCGGGTGCATATACCGGCGAGCTTTCGGCAAAGATGCTTGTCGAGGCAGGTGTCACCCACGTCGTTATCGGTCACTCCGAGCGACGTCAGTACTTTGGCGAGACCGACCAGACGGTAAACCTTCGCACTCTTGCGGCTGTTAACGCAGGTCTTACCGCTATCGTTTGCGTTGGTGAAACACTCGAGCAGCGTCAGCTCGGTTACACCGAGACTCTCCTTAAGTACCAGACCAAGATGGCGCTTACCGGAGTTAAAGCAGAGGACCTCGATAAAATCATAGTTGCATACGAGCCTGTATGGGCAATCGGCACGGGTGTTACCGCTACGGCAGAGCAGGCAGACGAGGGTAACGGCTTTGTCAGAGCGGCTATAGCAGAGGCTTACGGCACTGAGGCGGCAGAGTCTGTTACCGTCCAGTACGGCGGCTCAATGAACGATGCTAACGCGGCAGAGCTTCTTTCCAAGGTTAACGTAGACGGCGGCCTTATCGGCGGCGCGTCTCTCAAAACCGATAAGTTCACCGCAATAGTCAAGGCGGCTAACGCATAAAAACGAAAAAAGGGAGGGCGGCTGCCCTCCCTTTTTTACATTCGTCAATTTTCTCCAATCTGCTTTATAGAATATCGCTGAAAAGGCCTGCCTTGATTTGTTTAAATATACGAAATTGGGTTCAAGCATAAGGAATACATTGACATAACAGGGATTTTATTGTAAAATTAGATTAAGGGTAAGGCTCTCTAAAATAATTAAAAACGGAGGTACGAAAAATGAAAACAACAGTAAAAATTCCTAAAAAGATTAGAATTATTTCGATGGTACTTACGCTATTTATGATTTTTCAAATAGTGCCTCTGTCAGCATATGCAGAGGCTAGCATACCAAATGCGAGCAGCGATGCAATCTTGGCTTCCGGGAGGATAACCAAGGACATATACGAGGTGAAAGAGCTTCGTGAGGAGAGTGTAAAGCATTTTAGGCTTGAAGACGGTTCATATGTCGCTGCTGCATACGATGTGCCGGTTCATTATCTTGATAATGACGGCGAGTGGCACGATATAGATAACCGTCTTTTTTCATTAGGTAGCGAATACGGAACGTCAAATTCGCGCATTAAATTTACTAAGAAAACAACCGGAAACGAGACTCTTTTCACTCTGCACGAAAACGATACCAAAATAACAATGGGTCTTGTGGGTACAGAAAAGAAAATTGAAGGTAAGATAACGAGCGACCATTCAACAGATGAAAAAGAGGAAACCAAGCTCGGAAAGCTGATGAACCTCGAAAACCTCAGCTCGTCTATAATCTACGAGAATATAATGGACGGCGTTGACCTTGAATACGTCGTTGATTCTCTGAACGTCAAGGAAAATATAATAGTGAAGGAAAGACTGAACTCGTACAGCTTTACATTCACTATTACCCTTAACAACCTTGATGCAGAGCTTGCATCTGACGGCTCGGTGATAATCACACACACTGAAAACGGAAGCGCTGCATATACGATACCGCGCCCGTTTGTTTACGACAGTGAGGGTAACGTTGCCGCCCCGGAGCTTGCCGTTTATGCCCTTACCGACCTCGGTAACGGAAAATACGAGCTGACGAAATGTTAAGCATTGCTTTAACCAAGGGTGATCACAGAGTATACACGAATGCTTGGAGAAAACAAATAAGATATGGTACAGGGCCTCATTCTCCTCAACGAATATGGGAGGCTGCAGAGGAAATTTATGCCGGTCGTTTCGACCTGCTCGAAGCTGCCAGAAGAACAATCTTCGGGAGATAATTATGAAATACAAGTTTTATTGTTATGTACATGGGGAAGATGCACGTGTGATTGATTTCTTGAAAGCGAGAAATGTAAAGTACGAAATTGCACCACTACCATTAGGGGTATACTTTACTATATATTCGGACACAGAAGGTTGCGACGAGCTTTTGAAATACATTAAAACTTTACCAAGAAAATCAATTGCCAAGTCATCGGTTTTTTCAAAGCAAGAAATGGAAGAAGCAAACTGGTATTTAATGTATGCAACAAGAATGGGGATAGATACAAGCAATGTTGATTACACTTTTGAAGCAAAATGTCCTTATATCACAATTTATGGAATGAAAAAGCATTTTCACCTGGAACAAATTAATCCATTTGTTTCAAAACGTACGCCGGGGTGGAAAAATGGTTATCAATTTTGCTCACCGGAAACGGGCTTTATGTCGTACATTTTTTGCAGTGATTTTGCAAAAGAAAGCATTAAAAACAGCGGAATTGTTGGCGTAGAATTCATGAAAGTGTTAAAGGGCGATTTGAAAACGGAAACACCTGACGTTTCTCAACTTGTTTTTAATAACAAGCTCCCGCTTGAAGCCTACAGTTTTGTTGGTGATTATGAAGAGGAGGTGTGCCCTTGTTGCGGCAAAGTAAAGTACGCTTTCAAAGAACCTAATTGCGAACATATAAAGTTGAATGTGGATTTGATTCCTAAAGGCATTGATGCGTTTGGCTCTCAAATAGGTATCGGATATGGCTTTGCAGAGGAGCCGATTGTAATCTCAAAGAAATTTTACAATTTGATTACAAAGGAATTAAAAGAAAAGCCAAAGCATTTCATCTTTTATCCTATCGGCTAATCATATCGACATGGGTACAGGCGTGTTTTCAGTCCTCATTGAGCCGGCAGTCTCGGCACGCTTATATCGGAAGAGGAAATAGAGCTTTCTCCCGCGGCTTACAATAATATGAGCGAGGCAAGCATGCGCTTTACCGTCAGTGACGTGACGGGAGGCGGAGAGTATCTCTGTGCGGAAATTGCGGTAGTCGGCGGCAGCGGAGCTGTGGAAGGAGATATACGCTTTGACGACGTCGTTATTGCCGAGGGGCTTGACGTAGGTCGCTATAATCTCGTTGAGTGGGGACATCTAGAAAGCTCTGCTATTTCGTCGGCAGGCACAGCCCTGTCAATTCCCACGTCTGTATGGCAGACTAATACAGGCGCGGCAGTAGCTCCCACTACCAATTACAATTCGTTCGGCAACACGCTTAAGCTCTCTGGAGCCGGTCGCACCGAAAATTATTATAAGCAGCGTATTTATGATGACCCCAATGCCATGACGGGCAACGCCGGCAAGATTTACGTCGTGTCGGGTCTTGGCTGCCTCACGGGAAGTATAAGCGCGAGTGCAATCTGCGGAATAAGGATTGACGTTTATTACTATCAGGGCGAGGGGTTTGCCGACGTGAAGGTGAGCCATTACTTCCCGTTCCAAAAGTCGATTAGCCTGTGGCAGTTTGTGTCCGGCTCCTTCTCGACAGCTTATACTCCAAGGACCGATGAAGAAGCTGCTCGCTCTTACAACACCGTCGTGGCGATAGACGTTGTCTGCGAGTTTTATAACAACATCGGCGGCGAGGTTTACTTTGATAACATTGCCGTAACCGAGGCGGAGTACAATACGGATAAGTACGAGTACGATGAAGAAACGGGTATGCTTGTATCGGTGAAAAACGTATACACCAACACCTATTACGAGTATGACGACGATAACAACCTAACCCGTGTTGCGAATGATGACGGTGAGATTGTGGATTATGCCTATAACTCGGCAGGCTTACCGCTTACGGAAACCTACTATACCTTCGTGCGTAATTACTTGGACGAACAAGGAAACAGTCTGCCGGCAACCTCCACCTTTTATCTCGGCGGCACAATAGACAGTATAACCACCTATACTAAAACCCCGATAAAGAAGACCACGTATACCTATAACAGCTACGGTCTTTGCACGGCGGCCAGCACGAGGGAGTACAGCGACGCAGGCTTGCCTCTGGTCTACTCAATCTCCACCTCGTATACGTATAGCACCTTGCCTAAAATCTTCGGCGCGCTCCTCGCGGAAACTGACGAGCGCGGAAAGGTGTGGCGCAGCTACTACGATACGGCAAGCGGCAGACTCCTTGCCACCTCGGAGCCGGATAATAACGGTGTATGCTACACCTATGACGAGATAGGCACGCTCACGGGTGTATACCCCGCCACCTGTACCGTCTCGGGCTACACTCCTGAGACAAATACCGAGAGCGTGGAATATACCTACGACGTGGCAAAGCGCCTCTCGGCAATAACTACAGAGTCGACTGTATATAGCTTCAGCTACGACAGCTTCGGTAACACGGACTCTGTGGAAATAGGCGGCACGGAAATCGTAGGCTACAGCTACGATGCAAGTCACTTCAACGTTACGGAGATAAGATACGCAAACGGTCTTACGGTAAATTATGTGTACGACGACCTTGACCGCCTCAGCGAGGTATGGTATAATGAAGGTACAGGAGAACAAAAGGTATATGAGTATGAGTATACCGACGACGGCAAAATAGCAAGAATAACCGACGTCCGACACGGTGAGGTCACCTCGGTCATCTACGACGGCAGCGGCAGACCGGTTGATACGTCGATTTACGACGGCGAAGAACACCTTGCAGACATAAGCTATACCTACGGCGAAAAGGGACGGCTTCACTTTGCTTCCGAAAACCTTTATTACTCGGTTTTGGAGGATTATAAGATTAACAACCATTACACCTACTCGTATGAGCAGGACGGTGCACTTTCCGAGATAAGTATAGGCGGCACCTTGGCGATGTCGGTAAGCTATACCTACGATAACTTTGACAGACTGACGGGTAAAAGCTATTGGTCCCCGGACTACACGAGCAGCGCGAGCTACGGTTACTTAACGTCGGGCAACAAAATGACAGGCTACGTCGGTACTTATACGAGCACTGTATACGGTAGCTCAAAGCAGTATCAGTACTCCTATGACGAAAGCGGCAATATAGTAAAAATAAAGCTTGACGGCAGTGACGAAGCAAGATACGTGTATGACAATTTGAATCAGCTAATCCGTGAGGACAACGTATCACTCGGCAAGACGTATCTCTACACCTACGATAACGCGGGCAACCGTCTTTCGAGGACTGTACATCCGCTTACAGCCGAGGGTGTAACACCCACGAGCACCCTCTCGACGGACACATACGGGTACACGGACACGGAGTGGGGCGACCTGCTTACCTCTGTAAACGGACTCGCGCAGTATTATGACGAAATAGGTAATTCCTACTACACGGGTGTAGATTTTCCTGTGAGAACGTGGGAGGGTCGCAACCTTGTAGCAACCAACTGCATTTTGGAAAGCGGAAGAATAGCAAGCATACAGTACGAGTACAACAGTAACGGAATAAGAACGAGAAAAATCGTAGGTGGCGTGGGCCTCCGCGAATATACGCTTGACGGAGACAGGATACTTGCGGAGCTTATTGCGACCGAGTACATAGATTTCGTATTCGTATATATTTACGACGAAAGCGGAACACCCATGGCAATCAGGTACGCGAGTATCACCAGTATGTCGTCGGAGCTTTGGCATACCCTCTATTTAGAGAAGAACATGTTCGGCGACGTGGTAGCAATATACGATGAGTACGGTAACAAATGCATAAGCTACACCTATGACGCATGGGGCAACCACACCACGACCTACCACGCAGGCACGACGAGCCAATCTATTGAGGCATACAACCCGTTCAGATACCGTGGCTACTACTACGACGACGAAACCGGGCTTTATTATCTTAAATCAAGATACTATGACCCCGAGCTTGGTAGGTTTATTTCTCCCGATAACGTCGATGTCATAGCCGCTACACCCATGGGGCTTACCGACAAGAATCTCTACGCTTACTGTGATAATAACCCTGTAATGAGGGCTGATAAAGACGGTGAGTTTTGGCTCGTTAGCATAGCCGTAGGATTAGCAACCAGATACATTGGTGATGTTATCGAAAATCTGTTTGATGGAAAAACCGGTGCCGATATCTTTATACCTAAATCTTCGATTGGAGAATACATCGCGGCAGGTGTGACCGCTTTAATCCCTGGAACTGGATTAGGTGGAGCGCTAGTGCGCAATATTGTTGCAGAAGGAATAACGGCAGTTGAAGATATAGCTTTAGGGAATGAGGTAAACGTTGTTGATTCGATGATAAACATCGGAATAGGAACAGCGCTTGATGTGGGATTTGAAAAAGTATCGGATAGTGTGAGTGACTTTATCAGTTCGAAAAGTCCAAAAAACTATTCAAGCTATGCGCATACTGCTCGTCAATCGAATTCAAGCTTGACTCGCGAACAGATATATCGAAGCATGCAACGTTCCATTAGATTTAACCGTGTTGTCTCCAAGGCATCTTCTGTTGGTTTTGATATTGTCAGATCGGTGTTGCCATATTGATTTAGTTTAGGAGATTTTGTATGTTCAATTTTTCTGGAATATGGTATAGAATATGGGGTGTTAGCGGGGTAATTCTGATTTTAGGGGTTGTGTGCATATTGTTTAGAAGACCATGGGCAAAGAAAGTTAAGATTAAAGATTTCAAACTTGAATTGATTATAATTGCTTTTTCTATTTGCTTGGGTTTGACTTATGTATCTAGAATCGTGTTCCCTGATGTATCATCGTATACAGGGGAGTTTATTGAGAGTCATCGCAATTCTAGGGTAGCTCCCCCGTTGCCGCTAACAAGTGAATATGTGTTTTGGGACGGCGAAGGAAAAAGACAAGTTTTTTATCTGGATGTATTTTCGAAGAAAGAGATACACCCATACGAATTTCTGAGTGGCTATAAATACACGATATATTTTGATGAATTTACAAATGTAATTGTTAGGGTAGAAATCGTAGAATAGATTTACTCAAATATAATGCCTCAAGGTTTTAGATAGTTGTGAAAGGCGGTACGATTTATGATAGAATTTGATGGATATATCACAGGCGAGGCGGAACGGTATTATTGGAATAATTCGAGAAAAATTGCGAGAAATGCTTTGCTTGCCGCTGCTTTTGTCTTCTTTCCGCTTGTATTGATTGTTTCGTCGATGACAGGATATTGGTTATTAACCATTGGGTATTGTGTTTTGGCTTTGGCGATACCAGCGATCTTACTTATACCCCAAAGTAAGAAATCAAAATTACCGTTGACACCTAAAAAAATTTTTACTGACAATGAATATATCGTATGTCAAGGGGATAATTTTGAAGAATATCGTCTTATTGAAGATGTCGATAAGGTCATCGATTATGCTAATTTCTATTACATTTGCTTTCCTTTTGGCAATAAGAGTGACAAGTTTGTTTGTCAGAAAAGCTTAATCGCAAAGGGGACGATAGAAGAATTCGAGGCGCTCTTTGAAGGAAAAATTGAAAGGCGCGACAAAAATGCTTGTATTCAATGAACCCCAAAGGCTCACCCGAGCCTTCGGGCACCCCCCGTGTAGCATTTTTGGCCGCACCCCGCCGTAGCCAAGCACTCGGTAGCATACAGAGGCTACTTCTATGACAAGGATTTGGGCTTCTACTACTGCAATTCAAGGTACTATGACCCGAAGATTTGTAGATGGATAAATGCAGACAGCGCACTTTACCACAATATGCTTGGTAACAATATGTTTGCGTATTGTAACAACGATCCCGTAAACCATGTGGATTATAGCGGAGAAGAGCCGCTGACGCTAACAGCTGCAATGGGTATAGGTTTGGTAGTTTTTACTATCGGTTTTCTCATTTATGATCTTACACATGAGCAAGTGTTGGGGCAAATTTTTGTCGAGGGCATAAATGCGCTTGGTGAGGCTCTCGACAGCGCCATAAACAGAGAGGATGTGCCAAAATCAATATTCTCGGACACCGAAGATTCTCTGGATGATCGTCCAATTAGTGAGATAAAAACTAAAGACGATTACGATCCCGACCCATATAGACGGCCAGGGCAAAAAAAGCAAGGAAAATCTCTAAAAAATAAAGCAAGGAAATCTGGAAATTGGACTCCAAGAAATAATAAGCGCGATGGAAAGCCTGCGAAACCTAAACCGCATACTCCCAACAGAGACCATAGGAAATATGGAAATTCAAATAAGATTGACATTTTTGGAGGTCCCAAGAGATGAATGTTTGGACTTATGTAAAATGGAAGAATTACTACGAGGTGGGAGAGCACAGATGCGGTGTAAGAGTCGATTACGAAAGAGGTGTAGAGCCTGAAGTTAAGCGCGCCATCAAGGAGTTCATCTCCTGGTTGCGCTCGGAATACGCGTTTCCTAAGCGCGTGAGAATATATGTTAGGGCAAAAAGACGCATAAAAACTGAGGACGGTGATATGGTATGCGGTTCGTTTTTCAGAACACACAATCGAGATGATGAACCCTATATTCGTATCGCTACTGGGGATTATCAAGAGTTAGTACAAATGCGCGGGAAAGATAATGCATTGGCTGCAATTTTGTGGACGGTTGCTCACGAGTTGACGCACTATTTTCAGTGGTTAAACGATTCCAACTTGACAATACGCGGTCTTGAACGACAAGCAACAAACTACGCAAGAAAGATTTTAGCCGACTATGCACAAACCCGCGATCACCCATAATCTAAGGGCACTTTATTCAATATTGTGTCGAAATTCCAAAGGCTCACCCGAGCCTTTGGGCTACCCCGTGTAGAGTTTTTCAATCTGAATTACGTCAAGCGGAAGAATAGCAAGCATACAGTACGAGTACAACGGAGACGGAATAAGAACGAGAAAAATCGTAGATGGCGGGTGCAGCCGCGAATATACGCTTGACGGAGACAGGATACTTGCAGAGTTTATTGCGACCGAGTACATAGATTTCGTATTCGTATATATTTACGACGAAAGCGGAACACCCATGGCAATCAGGTACGCGAGTATTACCAGTATGTCGTCGGAGCTTTGGCATACCCTCTATTTAGAGAAGAACATGTTCGGCGACGTGGTAGCAATATATGATGAGTACGGTAACAAATGCATAAGCTACACCTACGACGCATGGGGCAACCACACCACGACCTACCACGCAGGCACGACGAGCCAATCTATTGAGGCATACAACCCGTTCAGATACCGCGGCTACTACTACGACGACGAAACCGGGCTTTATTATCTTAAATCAAGATACTATGACCCCGAGCTCGGTAGGTTTATTTCTCCCGATGATGTTGGATATCTCGGCGCAAACGGAGACTTAGTAAGCTATAATCTGTACGCATATTGCTTCAACAATCCTGTGAATATGACTGATGCTTCGGGCAATTGGCCGGAATGGGTGGAAAATATAGGTGATTTCTTTTACAATATTTTTGATGCAGCTATCACATCGATAGAAGCTCAAGTTGGCATAGGTTTTGGCATAGGTGTCAATGTATCGGATACTGTTACCGCTGAAATAAGTCGCGATACTTATGTTGGGATAGATGATGGGCAAATTGTGACAGGCAATGTTATTACAGGGGAAATGTCCTTGCTAGATTCGAAGATATCTTTGGGAGATACTTACAATCCTTTGGTAGAAAAAGGTGGGCAAAGAGTTTCCTCATCTGGCAGTGCCTGGGATGGTCCTTTTGATATGATTAATTATCCAGATGTAACCCATGGGAATCAATTTTCTTTCTTGTTTATCTCTGTAAATGAAAGTGGCGATTTGCTTTTGTCAGCATCGGTGAGTATTCATATTGGCATTGGAGGACACGCTTCAATAGGCTTCAATATCACAGAATTTTGGAAGAGGTTATTTGACTGATGAAAATAATAAAGAAAAGAGTGTTCGCTCTGTTAGTAGACTCTTTCATTCTTGGATCTATCATTGCGATTTTACAGTTGATTTTTCCGGATTTGTTTTTGGATAATGTTTTTTGGGCGTGTCTAATAGTTGTTCCTTTCGTTTGCAGGGATTTTGTATTTAGAAATGCCAGCATTGGCAAAAAGCTTTTCGGAATAGCTATCTATGACAAGAACTGGAAAAAACCGACGTTTATTCTCTTACTGAAACGCTCTTTTTTAACCGCCACTGTTGGCTATGTTTTAGCTTGGAAATATAGGTTTATTGACGGAAACGCCCTTCTGCTCATTGATTGGGAGAGAGAAACACTCGGAACAATGGTGATAGATAAAAAAGTTTATAATGAGCTCTCTTTTACCGCAGAGCAAAACAGCGGCGATTTTGCAAAGAATATGACGGAA
This sequence comes from Eubacteriales bacterium, assembly GCA_045576815.1. Lineage (GTDB taxonomy): Bacteria > Bacillota > Clostridia > Oscillospirales > CAG-272 > UBA1740. Next base: position 120 of record JAZNHD010000074.1, on the reverse strand, counting down.
CTTTATAATGAGTATTTAAGGCGGTTATATTCGAAATGAAATACATATCTCGGCGTGGATATGAATTGTGGCATGCAGGCATTGACTTGGTGGAGCAAAACGAAGTCGGATCGTAGCCAT
>JAZNHD010000073.1:0-3667 GCA_045576815.1 Eubacteriales bacterium | reverse complement strand
ACTTTGGTCTGCAACGAGAGCCTTACGGCAGGTATATCTGTCCATACCCTCATACTTGCCTGCATAGGCGTTCATAGTAGCATCGTCATTCATTACCTTAATCTGCTCAAGGTTATGACGCTGACCTACGAGGAAGTCGTTGGGGTCGTGCGCGGGAGTGATCTTAACACAGCCGGTACCGAATCCGATCTCTACGTAGTCGTCGGCGATGACGGGTATCTCCCTCTCTACAATCGGAAGAATAAGCGTTTTGCCGATAAGGTGCTTCGTTGCCTCGTCATCGGGGTTTACCGCAACGGCGGTGTCGCCGAACATGGTTTCGGGACGGGTGGTGGCAATTTCAACGAAGCCGTCTTCGCCCTTTATGGGATACTTGATATGCCAGAAGCTGCCGGGCTGGTCTTTGTATTCAACCTCAGCGTCGGAGAGGGCGGTAAGGCAGCGAGGACACCAGTTAATAATTCTGTGACCTTTGTAAATAAGTCCCTTGTCGTAAAGATTTACGAAAACCTCACGTACTGCGCGGGAGCAGCCCTCGTCCATAGTGAATCGCTGTCTTGACCAATCCCAGGACGCGCCGAGCTTCTTAAGCTGACCGGTAATTCTCGCCTCGTAGGAGTCCTTCCATGCCCAGACGCGCTCAAGAAATTTATCTCTGCCAAGGTCATAGCGGGAGAGTCCCTCGTCGACGCGGAGTCTTTCCTCAACCTTTATCTGCGTGGCAATGCCTGCATGGTCGGTGCCGGGCACCCAAAGGGTAGAGTAGCCCTTCATACGCTTTGAACGAACGAGAATATCCTGAAGCGTTTCGTCGAGAGCGTGTCCCATATGAAGCTGACCTGTAACGTTAGGCGGCGGAATAACTATCGAAAATTTAGGTTTTTTCTCATCTTTGTCTGGCGCAAAATAGCCCTTCTCGCACCACTCGCCGTAGAGTCTGTCCTCAAACTCGGCAGGGTTATAATTTTTTGCAAGCTCTTTTCTCATTTTTTGTCCTTTCGTATACATAAATAGAAAAGCCCCAAACGGCAAAAACCGTTTGGGGCGTAGTTAACGCGGTACCACCCAAATTCGGAGAAAAATCTCCCTCGTATGCTATAACGGAGCGACCGTCGGGGTCTAATAGGCGTATGCCGTTCTTCCCGAATACGTCCGAGCTACCTTCATGCGTTCTGCCCGGCGGCTCACACCTGCCACCGCCTCTCTTGAGGGCAAAAAGCGCATTACTCCTCTCGGAGAATAAATTGACGGATATATTTTAACACAAAAAATTCTCCTTGTCAATCCTAAATTTTAATATGGGCGCATTAATTTTTTGATTTGAAAAAAATTAAGAAAGGTGTTGATTTCTCCGGTAAAATATGCTATCATTAATAAAGTTAGACAAACTACCTGAAAAAAGGAGGGATTACCATAATTAATTTACAGCTGATACGTGAAAACGGCGACGTTAAGTTCAAGGCTCACGGCTATGAGATTGACGAGCATTTCCACGGTGAATACGAGGCGGGCGATAAATTCAGACTTGAGCTTTGCGATACTAAGTTTGTCAAGCTCAGACTTGATGCTACTATGGCAGAGTCAATAATTTACGTGCCCGACGGCATATTTGAGTTTGCCGTTCCGTTTGGATACGAGCGCTCGGCGTGCTACGGCAAGGTGGCATTCGGCGGTGACGACCACAGAATAGTCTGCTCCGAGCCCGACGAGGCTGAGATATACGGCGAGAGGCTTATATCTCTAAACTCTCACGACAGACACAACATACCGAAATATTTCCCCCATGCAGTAGCGAATTTCGTTACACGTGAGGACCCCTGCTTCTTTGAGCGTAACGCTATAGACGGTGTCATAGATAACTCAAACCACGGCAGCTATCCCTATCACTCTTGGGGCGGCGGACTTCGAGAGGACCTTGAGTTTGAGGTTCACTTCGGTATGAATGTAGAGGTGTCGCGCGTTGTTCTTTTCCTTCGCGCAGATTTCCCGCACGACACATATTGGAAAGAGGCGGAGCTTGAGTTCTCCAACGGCACGAGAGTTCATTGTGACCTTAAGGGCGTAGCTGAGGGACAGGTAATAGAGTTTGAGCCTAAAACGACGGAGTTTGTAAAGCTCACCGGACTAAAGCAGCAAAGACTTGAGGATGGATCGCTCTCATTTGCCGCACTCACACAGATTGAAATTTACGGAAAATACATTAAAGAGGAGATTGAAGGAATGGAAGTAAGAGACGCATCTAATGCCAAAGACGTCAAGTATTATACTACTGACAGACTCAGAGAGGAGTTCCACATAGCGAACCTCTTCACGAAGGATAATATCAGAATGGTGTATAGCCACACCGACAGAATTATCGTTATCGGTATGAAGCCGGTTAAGCTGCCGCTCAAGCTTGAGGCAGGTAAGGAGCTCGCAGCGGAGTACTTCCTTGAGCGCCGTGAGCTTGGCTGTATCAATATCGGCGGCCCCGGTGTTATCACCGTTGATGGTGAGGTTTACGAGATGAACCCCCGCGACGGTATCTACGTAGGCCGCGGTCACCGTGACCTCGTATTTAAGAGCCTTGACGAGAATAATCCCGCAAAGTTCTATATCACCTCCTGCCCCGCACACGCAGATTATCCTACCGTTAAGATTGATATCACCAAGGCGCGCAAGGTACCCTGCGGCTCGCTTGAGGACTGCAACAAGAGAGTTATCAACCAGTATATACACCCCGAGGTTATGAAGTCCTGCCAGCTTGCTATGGGACTCACCGAGCTTGAGGTTGGCTCTAACTGGAACACCATGCCCTGCCACACTCACGACAGACGTATGGAGGTTTATCTCTATCTTGATATGGGCCCGAACGATGCGGTATTCCATATGATGGGCGAGGCAAAGGAGACCCGCCATATCGTAATGCACAACGAGGAAGCAGTTATCTCTCCCTCTTGGTCTATTCACTCGGGTGTCGGAACTAAGAATTACTCGTTCATCTGGGCTATGTGCGGTGAGAATCAGGAGTTCACCGATATGGACCATATCGAAACCAAGGAATTAAGATAATTTAATTTAGTTTACATAAGGAGACAAAAAATGGCAAACACTGAAAATTTCAGCCTTGAGGGTAAGGTTGCTCTCGTTACCGGTGCATCCTACGGTATAGGCTACGCTATCGCAAAGGCACTTGCAGGTGCAGGCGCAAAGATTGTTTTCAACGATATCAAGCAGGAGTTCGTTGACAGAGGTCTTGCATCCTACGCGGCTGACGGCATTGACGCTACCGGTTACGTTTGCGACGTTACCGATGAGGACGCTGTGCAGGCTATGATTAAGACCATCGAAGCTGATATCGGAAACGTTGATATTCTTGTAAACAACGCGGGTATTATTAAGAGAATCCCCATGCACGAGATGGCAGCCTCCGAGTTCAGACAGGTAATCGACGTTGACCTCAACGCGCCCTTTATCGTATCCAAGGCAGTTCTTCCTACTATGATGAAGATGGGTCACGGTAAGATTATTAACATCTGCTCTATGTAGTGAGTTCGGCCGCGAGACCGTTTCGGCATATGCTTCCGCAAAGGGCGGACTTAAAATGCTTACGAGAAACATCGCATCCGAGTACGGTCAGTATAACATTCAGTGCAACGGTATCGGCCCCGGCTACATAGCTACTCCC
>JAZNHD010000072.1:0-3316 GCA_045576815.1 Eubacteriales bacterium | reverse complement strand
CTTACAAGAGGTGCAGAAGTTAACCGCCATCTCTTTCTTGTAAGCAAGACCTTCTTTGAAAAGCTGAAGGAATATCCATTGAGTCCACTTGTAATACGAGGGATCGGTGGTATTTATTTCTCTCGACCAATCGAAAGAAAGGCCAAGCGCCTTAAGCTGTGACTTGAATCTCGCTACGTTATTCTCGGTAACCGTACGGGGATGAATCTTATTCTTAATTGCAAAATTCTCAGTAGGAAGGCCGAATGCGTCCCAGCCCATAGGGAAAAGCACGTTGTATCCCTGCATACGCTTCTTTCTCGAAACTATGTCGAGAGCCGTATAAGGACGAGGGTGTCCTACGTGAAGTCCCTGTCCCGAGGGGTACGGGAACTCAACGAGCGAATAGTATTTCGGGAGCGTGAAATCCTGCTTTGCCTCGAAGGCATGCGCATCGTCCCACTTTTTCTGCCATTTTGCTTCAATGTCCTTATAATTGTACTGCATTTTATATTTCCTCTGCTTTATTAAGTTCAAATTTTTTGTCAACCTCAGCTACGAGATCGGATATATCAACCTCACACCCGTCGGGGAGAAGTCGGTCAAAATCGTAAAAATCGCGGGATTCCTTGTCAAAAACGTTGACGATGAGGTCACCGTAATCAACAAGCACCCAAGCACTGCCGCGCTTTCCCTCAATGCCGAGTGCATCTCTGCCGCGCATTGAAAGCTTCTCTACAAGCTCATCTGCAAGCGCCGATACCTGCGTTGCGGACCTACCCGTAACGTTTAGGTAATAGTCGGTTATGCTCGTTTTATCGGTTACGTTATATAGTCGCACACCAAGTGCCTTCTTCTCAATCAGAAGCTTCGTCGCCTCACTTGCAACTATCCACGAATCAGCGCCCTTAAGCTCTGTGGTCTTTTCGTTTTCCATTGATTTTTCCTTTCGGGATTGTAAAATTCACTTTATCGTCATAGGCCGTCTTCCCAGAAACGCGTTACGCGCCAGCACCGTGCGCACGTGAAGATATTTTCCAGCACGTACAAGCTCGGTAATAGCGTTATCAAGCGCAGAGACGGTCGCACAATGAAGATGTGCCACACACTCTTCCCTATCCCTTGCCGAAGCAAAAGCCGCATATAAAGCCTCTCTCACCGCAACACACGAGGGGTAAGTCCGTCCGTCCTCGATATAGTCTGCGATGAAAATAATCTCATCAAAAATCGACATATCAGGCGATGCGGTTGTATGATTGTATACCGCGGATAAAACTGCTTCGGTGGCGAATCCGGGAAAATCGCGCTTTATTACCTCGGGCGCCGTTAGCGAGTGATATATCGACGGAGAGGCAAGGTCATCGAGAGATTTGCTCGCGTAATTCATAATTTCAAGCTGCTCGCTATCCGACAGCTCCTTTGTCACGTCGTGTAAAAGCGCCGCCACGCGAAGCTCTGCTACCGCCTCGGGAAGACAAAATTCCGCTATCCTTTCAGCCGCTGACTCAACACCGAGAGTATGCTTAAATCGGCGCTCTGAAAGGCGAGTAGAAACTTCCCTGCGAAGTGCGGCTATTTTATCGTCCGAGAATATCATAGCTCTATCCGTTTTTTATTAACGGATTCCTTGTAAAGAACAAATTTTGTTCCGACACAGGATACAACCTCACAGGATATCGCCTCGGCAATCTCCTCTGCCGCTTCTCTTGCCGTATATCCGCTGTTGTCAAGCACGCGAGCCTTAATAAGCTCTCTTGCTTCAAGCGCATTCGCGAGCTGCGTACAAATTTCCTCGGTTATTCCGCTCTTACCAATCTGAAAAATTGTATCGAGCTTTTGCGAGAGCGAGCGTAAATACGCTCTTTGTTTACTGGTCAACATCTTAATTTTCCTCGAATAGTGCCCCTGCAAAATCATTTGCGTCAAAGGGCTTCATATCATCAATTTTTTCGCCTACACCGATAAACTTAACGGGGATACCGAGCTCCTTACGGATGGAAAGAACAATACCTCCCTTTGCCGTACCGTCAAGCTTTGTAAGCACGAGTCCTGTGATTTTAGACGCTTCCTTAAACTCCTTTGCCTGATGAACGGCATTCTGACCCGTTGTTGCATCGAGAACAAGAAGAGTTTCCCTTGCCGCCTCGGGCAGCTCTCGACCTATAACCCTATCAATCTTTGCAAGCTCGTCCATAAGGTTTTTCTTATTGTGAAGTCTGCCTGCCGTATCAATGATAAGCACGTCAGCACCTCGGCTCTTTGAAGCACTGATTGCGTCAAAAACTACTGCGGCAGGATCTGCACCCGCGCCCTGCTTTATGATGTCAACCCCTGCGCGCTCACACCAAACGTTTAGCTGCTCTGCCGCAGCCGCTCTGAAGGTATCGGCAGCTGCAACCACAACGCGCTTGCCTTTAGATTTAAGGTCGGCTGAAATTTTCCCTATCGAGGTAGTTTTTCCAACACCGTTAACACCTATAACAAGAATTACGGAGGGCTTTGTAGAAAGATTAAGCGGCTCGTGCTCTCCTATCATTCTGCGAAGTATTGAGAAAAGCTCAGCCTTAACCGCCTGTGGCTCTTTAATTTTATTTTCCTTTACAGCATCTCGAAGCTCGTCAAGTATCTCTTCGGTAGTGTTTACACCGATATCTGCGGAAATAAGCAGCTCCTCAAGCTCCTCGAAAAGCTCCTCGTCAACCTTGGTGAATGCTTTTACGATGGCATCAATGCGGCCGACTATAGCGTTTTTAGTTTTTGCGAGGCCTTGCCTCAATTTGTCAAAGAACCCCATCGAGCAGCTCCTTTTCCTTTCCTTCTATTTCATTTACGTTAAGCTCTATCGCCTGAGAGATACCGCGCTGGGGCATGGTTACACCGTAAAGTCTGTCACCTATCTCCATAGTACCGCGACGGTGGGTAATAAGTATAAACTGCGTGCCGTCGTCAAATCGCTTAATATACTCGCCGAACCTGTATACGTTAACCTCGTCAAGCGCCGCCTCTATCTCGTCAAGAATACAGAAGGGCGTGGGGTTAACCTTAAGAATCGCAAATAGAAGCGCTATAGCAACGAAAGACTGCTCGCCACCTGAAAGAAGCGACATTGATTTGATGATCTTGCCGGGAGGCGCCGCCTTTATCTCTATTCCCGAGGTGAGAACGTTATCGGGATCGGTAAGCGAAAGTTCTGCGTTTCCACCGCCAAACAGCTCCTTAAAGGTTATGCCGAAATTCTTATTTATAGATTCACACGCCTCAACGAAGCTTACCTGCATTTCCTCTTCAAGCTTTGCTATGATATTAATTAGCTCGTCATAGGAATTGGTAAGGTCCT
>JAZNHD010000071.1:0-39023 GCA_045576815.1 Eubacteriales bacterium | reverse complement strand
ATACATACATTACTACAACAATGAGAGAATTTCTCTAAAACTAAAAGGAATGAGCCCAGTACAATACCGAGCTCATTCGCAAACAATCTAATATTTATTTTTTGTCTAAACTTTTGGGTTCACTTCAAACCCGCTCTTTTTCTTTTTTCCCTGAATAAAAGCCACAAAAGCGGTAAAAATAATTGGAGTACTAAGTGAAAGGACGTTTTTATGAAGGGACTACCAATATTTACACTTGTTATTCTGATTGCGACGCTGCTTGTTGCGGCTCTGCCGACCGAGGCAGAGGCGAAAATCTACGAGGATACGGTAAGGCTACATATTCTCGCAGAGTCGGACTCCGACTCTGACCAAGCCTTAAAGCTATATTTGCGCGACAAAATTTTAGAAAAATACGGCGCAAGGCTTTCAAAAGCCGAGAGCAAGGAAAATGCCGAAGCTATTGCAAAAGAGCTGCTCGGTGATATAGAGGCCGACGCAGAGCGTTGGATACGCGAGGAAGGGTTCTCGTATGGAGTAACCGTAACGCTTACGGAGGAGTGGTACGGCACGCGCGAGTACGAGAGCTTCACCCTGCCGGCAGGGGTTTACACGTCACTCAGAGTGATAATCGGAGAGGGCTGTGGTAAAAACTGGTGGTGCGTTATGTATCCGCCGCTCTGCATTGATATTGCTACCGAGGAAGCGCCGCCCGACGACGCGACAATTGATTACACTAAAGAGGAGATAAATCTCATAACAGAGGACGGGTACAGGGTGAAATTCAAGCTCCTTGAAATAATTTCCTCGCTTTTTCAAGAAAACGGTTGATTTCCTCGCGGATTTATGCTACTATACTATGTAGAAAATAAATCGGAGAGGTGCGAAGTATGGCGGAAAAGGTTGCTACCAAGACTATCGCTGACAACAGAAAAGCAAGACACGACTACTTCGTAATCGAGACCTACGAGGCGGGAATTGAGCTGTTCGGAACAGAGGTAAAATCACTGCGCGCCGGCGGTGTCAATCTTAAGGACTCATACTGCGAGGTTGACGGCGGTGAGCTTTTTGCGCTCGGTGTTCATATAAGTCCCTACGAGCAGGGTAATATTTTCAACCGCGAGCCGCTTCGTCCGAAAAAGCTCTTAATGCATAAGCGTGAGATAATGAAGCTTTCAGGGCTCGTATCTCGCGAGGGCTACACTCTCGTGCCTCTTTCACTCTACTTTAAAGGCTCTTACGTCAAGATGGCTATTGGTCTTTGCAAGGGTAAGAAGCTCTACGACAAGCGTGAGGATGCAGCAAAGCGCGATGCCGACAGGACTATCGAAAAGCATATGAAAAATAGGTTTTAATTTAAAAGACTCCTTGTAAAAGGAGCCTTTTTTGTTGTAATATGTAAATATTTATTTACTTTTTGCTATATTTTAGAGCGCGCATTGAGTTAAGTATCGCAAGGACTGCAACGCCAACGTCGGCAAAAACCGCAAGCCACATATTAGCAATACCAAGCGCTCCGAGGATAAGGACGACAGCCTTCGTCGCGAGGGCGAAGATTATATTTTCTTTCGCTATCCTAACGGTCTTTTTCGCAATACGGATAGCCTCGGGCAGCTTTTTCAGGTTGTCGGTTGAGATAACGAGGTCTGCCGCCTCAATAGCCGAGTCCTGCCCTACGCCGCCCATTGCGACACCTACCGCGGCAGCCTTAAGAGACGGTGCGTCGTTTATTCCGTCACCGACGAAAATAAGCTTTTTCTCACTTGTCAGCTCTCTTGTCCTCTCGTATTTATCTATGGGGGTAAGGCTGTGATTTACCCTATCAATGCCGACGGCATCACCCACGCGGCGCACCGCCTCACGCTCATCACCCGACAAAATCTCAATATCTCTGATACCGAGGGAGCGGAGCTCCTCCACTGCCGAGCGAGCCTCAGACTTTATCTCGTCCTCGGTCGTAATATAACCCGAGAAAGCGCCGTTAACCGATACGAAAACACCCGAGGCCTCGGGTGGAAGTCTCACACCGAGTCTTTTCATAAGACGCTCGTTACCGACGGCAACGCGCACTCCGTTAATATTTCCGACAACGCCCTCACCTGCAAATTCCTCTGCCGAATCAGGCAATACGTGCGCTCCTGCCGCGCACTTTATGGCGGCAGCTGTTGGGTGGTTTGATGCGTACTCAACCGAAGCGGCAAGGCGAACGAGCTCCTCACCGGATATACCGTATGCCACCGCCTCTTTTACAGCTAGCTTTCCTGTCGTGACAGTACCGGTCTTATCAAAGGCTATCGCGCGCGCTTCTGCAAGCGAGGAGAAAACTGCACCGCCCTTAAATAGAATACCGCGTGCCGCAGCGCCGCCGATACCGCCGAAAAACGCCATAGGCACAGATATAACGAGCGCGCAGGGGCAGGAAATGACGAGAAATATAAGCGCGCGGTAGACCGACTCCCCAAAAGTTGCGAGCGAAAAAAGCGGCGGCAAAAATGCCATAAGCACGGCAAGCCCGACGACCGCAGGTGTATAGTAACGGGAAAACCTTGTTATAAAGGCTTCTTCCCTCGCCTTATTCTCGCTCGCCTCGCTGACAAGCTCGATAATTCTCTGCGCGGCAGAGTTCTCTGAAAGTGCCGTCGTCCTGCACCTTATAAGACCGTCTATGACTATCATACCGCTAGAAAGTGCGTCTCCGACCGTCACCGCAGAGGGCTGTGACTCGCCCGTAATGGCGGAGGTATCAACGAGCGTTGAACCCGAAATTATCTCACAGTCAAGCGGTACGCGCTCACCCGGGCGGATTACGATAAGCGTGCCAACCTCAACGTCCTCCGTCTCACGCCGCTCTTCGCCGTCGTCGGTAATAACACAAGCCTCATCGGGTGAGATATCCATAAGTGCCTTGATTGACGAGCGCGAGCGCCTTACCGCCGCATGCTCAAATGCCTCACCGATAAGGAAAAAGAGCATAACAGCGACACCCTCGCTCCGCTCACCGACTATCAGAGCGCCAAGGGAGGCTATCGACATTAAAAATTTCTCATCAAGCAGGTCGCCGCGAAAAATACCGCGTACGGCGGATATAAAAACTCTAGCACCCGATGTTGCAAGCGCCGCTACGTAGAGGATAACGGACGGGATATCAAGCGAAAGATTTTCTAAGATTATTGCCGCGGCAAAAAGGAGCGCACCGAAAAATATGGGGGCAATATCCCCAAAAATAAATTTCTTGAATTTAGCCATCACTCGACCGTAATATCGCGCGAGAAGGCACGCGCCGCGTCAGATGCTATCTTAAGCACCTCGGACTCTGAAAGAGCCGACTCAACGGTCAAGCGCTCCGTGAGAAAGTTAATTTTTGCCGAGTCAACGCCCTCTTTCGCGGCTATGATATCCGCGAGCTTTGCCGCACAATTCGGGCAGTCAATACCTGTTATCGTAAACTTATGCTTCATTTTCATCTCTCCTCTTTTATGTGTATTAATGCAAGCTCAATTATGTCCTTTACGTGCTCGTCGGCAAGCGAGTATATAACGTTTTTACCCGACTTGCGATAGGAAACGAGCGAGGACTGCCTCAAAATTTTCAGCTGATGTGAGACTGCGGATTTCGTCATACCGAGTGTTGCCGCAATGTCGCAAACGCACATAGCACCCGCGTCAAGCGCGAAGAGTATGCTCATTCTCGTCGAATCACCGAAAATCTTGAAGAAATCGGAGAGGTCGTAGAGCGTTTCCTCATCAGGCATTGCCGCCCGCCGTTTTTCTATCAGCTCCGTATGCGCCTCGTGCGCCTCACAGGTTGGCAGATTGCTTTCTTTTTCTGTCATTTCAGCCTCCTTGGTTGAACAGTTGTTCAACTGTTGGTTATATTTTAGCACGGGATTTATATTTTGTCAATAGGTTTTTGCGCTTTTGTTGACTTCTCTCTCTAAATGTTGTAAAATATATAAAACGAATTTGGAGGTCTATATGAAAATACGCTTTTTGTCGGGCAATATGCTGAAAATTTTAGCGGCAGTTTTTATGACTGTTGACCATATCGGAGTCATCTTTTTCCCCACCGAGCGCATTTTCAGAATAATTGGCAGACTCGCACTTCCCATATTCGCCTTTATGATTTCCGAGGGCGCAAGGTATACGAAAAACAGGGTGAAATATCTCGGTCTTATTGCGGTGCTTGCCGCGGTGTGTCAGGCGGTATATTTTTTCGCTATGGACTCACTCGATATGTGTATTCTTGTGACCTTTACCCTCTCGATAGTGATGATATACGCACTTGACGGGGTGAAGAGGGAGCTTTCAAGGGAGAAAATCCTGCCTATTCGGCTTATAATATCCCTCTTGCTGTTTTTCCTGTCGCTTCTCTTCTCCTATATTTTCTGCGATAGCTTCAGCGTTGACTACGGATTTCGCGGGGCGCTCTTGCCCCTCTTTGCCTCGCTGCCGGATATGAAGCGAACGGGTCGCAGGCTGCCCGCTTGGTGCGGCTCGGTATATCTCAGAATAGCGGCGCTCGCCGTGGGACTCATCTTCCTTGCCGGTGACTTTTACGGGCTGCAGATTTATGCGCTCTTTGCCATACCTCTCCTATGTCTTTATTCCGAAAAGCGCGGTAAACTTAAGATGAAATACTTCTTCTATATCTTCTATCCCCTGCACCTTGTTTTGCTTGAGGGAATTTACGTGCTTATGTACGGTATCTGAAAAGAGCCCCGCGGGGCTCTTTTTCATTTTGAAAAATGCCGCGAAATGAGAGAAAATAAATCCTCCGGTTTTCCATAAACAAAATGCACAATTTTAAGCCTCCTCCTCGAATGCCGGCGCAGTCGATTTTATTTTTCTGTTTCTGTTTTGGAGAAGAGTTTCTGTTTTTGTTTTTGTTTTCGTTTCTGTCTTTGTTTCTGTTTCTCTATCCTCCCTCCTCCTAAATCCTCCCCCCTCCTTTCCCTTACGGAGCGTTGCGTGGGCTATTTATTCGCGTTTCGTCACCTGTTATGCAACTTGCACAATAAATTTGTCACCGAACAGTGTAATTTTTGGAGGGGTGCTATACTTACTTTTCGCTTTTCTTGTGATAAAATATAGGTGTAATAAATATTTTCTCCCTGCAGCGTGTTTCGACCTTATCGGCAGCGGGGGCCGTGGTAGGATATAGGTTGTGTCACGGGGTGGCGCGCGACATATACTTTTATAAAACACCGAGATTGGAGAAAAATATGAAGATACATACTGTGGAGCGCGGGGAGACGCTTTCATCAATTGCCGAGGGGTACGGCATACCTACCGAAATTTTAGCAAGGATAAACGGACTTAGAGAAAGAGAGCCGCTCGTCTTGGGAGAGGAGCTTGCCGTTATCCTGCCAACAAGAACCTACAAGGTGTCACGCGGCGACACGCCCGAGCGAATCTCACTGCGCTTCGGAATTAGAAAATGGGAGCTTTACGCATTAAATCCGTACATAAAAGACCGAGGGTTTTCGACAGGTGAGACGCTGATTTTACGCATTGCAGAGCCACCGTCTTCCGCTATGGCCTCCGGCGGAGTACTGTATCGCGGCACGAGTGAAGCGAATCTTCGCATAGCGCTTCCCTATCTAACCTACGTTTCGGTATCCGAGGCAGTTGTGAATGACGGAAAAATCAAGCGGCTTTTCGACTCCGGGCCGGCACTTAAAATAATCCGGGAGAGCGGAAAAATACCGCTTATGCGCATCACCGACAGCGGAACGGGCGAAAAATACAAAACCGCCGACTCTCGCAGCTCATTCATATCCGAGCTTGTAGCGCTGGCGAAGAATAGGGACTACAAGGGTGTGACTCTTGCCGTGGGGAGCACCTCTCGCGGAAACGACGAGTGCTTTGCCGAGTTCCTCATGGAGCTCAGGCGAAAAATGATAGGCGAGGACCTAATCCTTATCACCGAATGCGATGAGAAGTCCCCCTCTTATCTATGCGAGCTTTCCGACGGTGCTATCTTCTCCTACGACAGATGCGCCGCGGATACCGAGGGCAGCTTTGAAGACTGTGAACGGGCATCAGCTCTCGCCTTTGCAAATGAGTCAGAGAGCTCAAAGAGCTTTCTTGACCTGCCGCCGTTTGCCCTTTGGGGCAATGAATATATAACGTGGGACGAGGCGCTCTCACGCGCAAGGCGCGCCTGCGCAAAGATAAAAACAGACGAAAAAACGCTCCTCTCGTCCTACGAATATAGGGGTGAGAAAACGGTTTTTCCGTCCTTGAAAAATATAAAAGCCAGACTCGAGCTTGCCTCTGAGCTTGGCTTTATGGGAATATCCTTTGATATTATGAGAACACCTATAAGGCATCTTTATAGCTTTGGCGCGTGCTATAGGAGCGTTAATTACACCGGCCTCACGTCGAGGGAGGGCTGCAGCCGAGAGTCCTGAGTCAAAGGCCGAAGTGGCGCTTTGCGTTCCCCTCGGTGATTTTAGCGCACTCGGCGAGCGTGACACCCCATATTTGTGCGAGCGTGCCTGCGGTGTACTCAAGATAACCCGAGTGATTCATTTTTCCTCTGTGCGGATGCGGCGCAAGATACGGACAGTCGGTCTCTATCAGAACGCACTCACGCGGTATGCGAGCCGCAACCTCGCGCGGTCTGCGCGCATTCGTAAAGGTAAGAGTGCCCGAAAAGGATATCATATATCCAAGCGAGATAAGCTCCTCTGCCATCTCTGGCGAGCCTGAAAAGCTATGCAGCACACCGCGCACCGCAGGATAGCGGCGGATTACCTCCATCACGTCACCGTGGGCATCTCTATCGTGAATCGAGACAGAAAGACCGAGCTTTTCCGCAAGTGCCATCTGCGCCTCGAAATACTCTCTCTGCTTTTGCTTATCCGTGTCGGGATAGTGATAGTCAAGTCCTATCTCACCGAGCGCTACGCACTTGTTATTTTTGTCACGAATCAGCATAGAAATGTCGGCAAGCGCCCCGTCCATATCCGAGATAAATCGAGTATCCGAGGGGTGAATGCCAACTATAGTATACATATTCGGGTGTTTTAGCGCCTGTGCTATTGCTGCGCGCGAGGTGTCGGGGCTTGTGCCGACGTTAAGTATATACGAGGTATTTTCAGAAAAAAGGGTGTCAATAAGACTATCGACACCCTCTACTAACTCTAAAGAAAACCTCTCGTCGTAGTAATGAGCGTGAGAATCGAAAAACTTCATCAGCGCACTCTCTCTCCGCACTTAACGGAGTCGTCAATAAATACGACCTTAACGTCCTCCTCACCCGAGGCAAGCAGCATACCGCGGCTCTCAACACCGCAAAGGGTGGCAGGCTTTAGGTTTACGATAACCACAACCTTTTTACCGATAAGCTCGTCGGGCGTATAATACTTTGCGATACCGGATACGACCTGGCGCTTTTCGTAGCCTAGGTCAATCTGAAGCTTTAAGAGCTTCTTAGCCTTCGGCACCGGCTCACACTCAAGGATTTTACCGACGCGAAGCTCAAGCGCCGCAAACGCGTCAATACCGACCTCTGCCTCATGCTCCGGCTCGATTATTTCCTCAGTCTTAGCGAGAGCCTCGGCAGCGGCACGCTTTGCCTCCATATCGGCAAGGAACTTCTTCTCGTCTATTCGCTGGAAAAGGGTGTGTGCCTCACCGAGCGGCTTGCCTGCCTCAAGAGCACCAAAGGTGTCTATGCTATCCCTATCCGTCTTATCCGTGCCGAGCTGGGAGAAGATGTTCTCCGCTGTCGAGGGGATATAAGGCTTTAAGAGAACTGCTCCGACTCTTATGACCTCAAGAAGATTATAAATTACGGTAGCGAGGCGGGGCTTATCCTCCTCGCGCTTTGCGAGCGCCCAGGGCATAGTCTCGTCAATATACTTGTTAGCGCGGCGGAGCATTGAGAAAATCTCCTCAATGGAGTCCGCAACGTGATACTCGCCCATAAGGCGAGTAGACTCCGAAATACCCGTCTTGACAGCGGCGTAAAGCTCGCCGTCGACCGCAGCCTTCACGTCGGGGGTGGGTACAACTCCGTCAAAGTACTTCTTCGTCATAGCGTGGGTGCGGCTGACAAGGTTACCGAGATTGTTTGCAAGGTCGTTATTGTATCTTGTGATAACGCTCTCATAGGTTATCGAGCCGTCGGAGTTATAGGGCATCTCGGAGAGTGCGTAGTAGCGCACACCGTCAACACCGAAAATTTCGGCAAGCTCGTCGGCAAACACGACGTTGCCGCGCGACTTGGACATCTTATCAGCACCGAAGTTAAACCACGGGTGACCGAACACCTTCTTCGGCAGGGGAAGTCCGAGAGCCATTAAGAATATCGGCCAATAGATAGTGTGGAAGCGCAAAATATCCTTTCCTATGATATGAACGTCACAGGGCCAATACTTCTTAAATTTCTCGCTCTGCTCCTCGAAGGATTTATCGGGGTCGTAGCCTATTGCGGTAATATAGTTCGTGAGCGCATCAAGCCATACGTAAACGACGTGACGGTCGTCAAAGTCAACTGGGATACCCCACTTAAACGAGGTGCGCGATACGCAAAGGTCCTGAAGTCCTGCAAGAAGGAAGTTATTGAGCATCTCTTTTTTACGGCTCTCGGGCTCGATAAAGCCGGGGTTGTCCTCGATGTGCTTTATAAGGCGGTCGGCGTACTTCGACATCTTGAAGAAGTAGGCCTCCTCTCTCGCCTGCGCTACCTCTCTGCCGCAGTCGGGGCACTTACCGTCTGCCGCCTGAGTCGCGGTAAAGAAGGACTCGCAGGGGGTACAGTACCAGCCCTCGTAAAAGCCCTTGTAAATATCGCCCTGCTCGTAGAATTTCTTAAATATCTTCTGCACCACCGAGACGTGATAGTCGTCTGTCGTGCGGATAAAGTGGTCGTACTTTACGTCCATAAGGTCCCATATTCTCTTGATTTCACCCGCGACGCCGTCAACGTATTCCTTAGGAGATATACCTGCCTCGTTTGCGAGGTTCTCAATCTTCTGTCCGTGCTCGTCCGTACCCGTGCAAAGAAAAACCTCCTTGCCCATCGAACGCTGAAAGCGCGCAAACGCATCGGACATTATGATTTCATAGGTGTTGCCAAAATGAGGCTTACGCGAGGCGTAAGCTATTGCGGTTGTGAGATAAAACTTTTCCATACTGATACCTTGCCTTTCGGGGCTAATGGAACCCCTTTTTTACTTTACCTAATTATTTTACCACATATTTACTGTGATTACAAGTATTTTAGAAAATATTTATAATCTCCCGTGCCGAGGAATATTTTTCTTTTTATCCGTTATTGACTTTTCCACTCGGAAATGATAAAATATATGATGTATGAGTGTTTACTTTTGAAGGGGCGGTGATTTTGTGAGGAGCTATTTTCCGACAGTTCTCGGAAACTCCGAGGTGCGCGGGCGCATCGGACGGGCGATAGAAGCAGGCTCGCTCCCCCACGCACTGCTCATTGCAGGCCCTCGCGGCTCGGGAAAGCATACGATAGCACTTTCTGTCGCGCAAGCCCTAAACTGTGAGCACGGGTCGGATAGGACATATCCCCTCCCCTGCGGCACGTGCAACAGCTGCCGCCGTATAAAAGAGGGTAGCTTCACCGACATCAAGGTTTTATCAAAGAAAAAGGAAAAGGCCACGATTGGCGTTGGCGAGATAAGGGATTTCCGCGAGGATATGTTCCTTTCGGCTACCGAGTCGGCGCATAAAATTTACGTCATAGAGTCTGCCGAATGTCTTACCCCCGAGGCGCAAAACGCGCTTTTAACGGTGCTCGAGGAGCCGCCCGTCAGTGTGACGCTGATACTCCTTGCTACCGAGTGCGACAAGCTCTTAACTACCGTCAGAAGCCGAGTGCAGCTTATCACCACCGAGCGCTTTTCCGAGGACGAGCTTGAGGTACACCTCATAAAAAAAAGCCGCGAGGCAGCCGCTATTAAGGCTAAATCACCCGAGGCGTTTCGCGGAATAATAATGAGCGCCGACGGCACTCTCGGCGAGGCAATAAGACTCTCTGACCCCTCGCTCGCAGAGGAAAACGAACGCGACAGAGCCGAAATTTTGGAAATTTTAGCGGCGGTTACGGCAAGGGCTCGGTACGCAGAGCTACACCGCGTATTCTCCTCGCTTCCTACGAAGCGGCAGGAGCTTATGGCACGGCTTGAAAAAATCATTTCGGCACTCTCAGACCTTATTAAAGCAAAGACGCACGACTCGCCGCGCATCACCTTTTATCCGTCGTATGCGGCAGCCGAGGAGGCAGGCCGTGAGATAACGCCCGAGCGGCTTATGAAAATCTACGATGCAGTGTCCTTAGCACACGGACAGCTCTCGCAGAATGCGAGTGTCGGCAGCGTTATCACAAGCCTTGCACTCTCTATACACACAGCATAAAAATTGAAAGCAGGAAATTAAAATGACCGAAGAAATAATGACAGCGGAAAACGAGATGCCCGAGACCGTCGAGGTTGTCGGCGTTAACTTCCGCGAGGCAGGAAAAATTTATTACTTTGCGCCGGGGGGCTATATCCTTTCCGTCGGTGACAGGGTTATCGTCGACACGGCACGCGGCGTTGAGATAGGCACGGTAAAGCTGGCAAATAAAACGATGCCCTCCTCCAAGATAGTAACACCTCTCAAGGCCATTACCCGCACGGCTACAAAGGACGACCTTATAAAAGACGAAAAAAACCGCAAGGCAGAGGCTGAGGCCGCTGTGATTTGTAAGAATAAAATCGCCGCGCACGGCCTTGAGATGAGCCTTGTTGACGTTGAATATACCTTTGATAACTCAAAGCTCCTATTCTACTTCACCTGCGAGTCGCGCGTTGACTTCCGCGAGCTTGTAAAGGACCTTGCCGCCACCTTCCGCACGAGAATAGAGCTTCGCCAGATAGGCATACGCGACGAGGCGAAGATGATGGGCGGACTCGGCATCTGCGGAAGAAAATTCTGCTGTGCGAATTTCCTCACCGATTTCGTGCAGGTGTCGATAAAGATGGCAAAGGAGCAGAACTTCTCTCTTAACTCGGCAAAGGTATCCGGCGCATGCGGCAGGCTTATGTGCTGTCTTCGCTACGAGCACGAAACCTACGAGGAGGCGATAGCCCGAACACCGCAAAACGGTTCTGTCGTTATGACCGAGGACGGCAGGGGTGTCGTCGTGGAAACCAAGCCGCTCGCGGCTATGATAAAGGTAAGACTCACCGACAAGGATAAGGACGTGACCAAAATCTACGAGGTCGAAAACGTCAAGGTGCTCTCCCGCCCCGGCAAGAAGGAGAAGGACGACGACGACGAGGCAGATAGCAGCGAGGAATAATATTTTTTCACAAATTTTCTAAATACCCTTGATTTTTTTCAAGGTTGTGATAGAATATAAGTGGACAAATTTTAATGGAGGTTTCTCAAGATGGCTTACAAAATTACCGATGAGTGCATCAGCTGCGGCGCTTGCGCAGATGCTTGCCCCGTTAGCTGCATCGCTGAGGGTGACGGCAAGTACGTTATCAATGCAGACGAGTGCATCGCTTGCGGTTCTTGCGCAGACGCTTGCCCTGTAAACGCACCTGTTGAGGAATAAGAACATAAAAAAGCGGAGCGACACTCCGCTTTTTTTATAGATAAGATATTGGGGGAAAACCTTTTGAATAATGAAAAACGCGAGCGATGCGATACGGTCAACGACTCGCTAAGGCTTATACAAATAACCGACGGACTCACCTTTGGCACCGACGCTCTCTTACTTGCCGGGTATGCCGGAGGCGGATACTCTCTCGGCTGTGAGCTTGGCGGCGGCAGCGGTATTATCTCAATGCTGCTTCTCACACGCGGCAAGCTCGCCTCTGCCACTTCGGTTGAAATACAGGGGGAATACGCGCGTCTTACCGAGAGAAACGCCGAGCTAAACGGCCTTACAAATCTCACCTCGGTGTGCGCCGATATAAGAGAATACAAGCCGGGCGCTATCTATGACCTCGTTTACACCAATCCGCCGTATATGAAGTCGGACTCCGGAAGAGCGAACGCCCTGTCTAACAAAAACGCCGCGCGCCACGAGATAAACGGTGATATTTCCGACTTTGCGGCGGCAGGTGAGAGGCTCTTACGCTTTGGCGGCAGCTTTCTTGCAGTTTACCGCCCGGACAGGCTCACCGACCTTTTGTTCGCGATGCGTACCCACCGCCTTGAGCCTAAGCGCGTGACCTTCGTCCACGCTGACACACACTCCGAGTCCTCTATGGTGCTCGTTGAGGCAAGGCGCGGCGGAGGCGTAGGGCTTATGCTCACCCGTCCTCTCATAATTTACAAGGACGAGAGCCACTCGGAATATACCGAGGATATGAAATACATAATGGAAGAGGGCTCATTCCCGCCCGATTTTAAAAGGCAGAGGTGACTATGGGAGAAAAGAATAAGGTAGAAAAATCAACGCTGTACCTCGTCGGCACGCCGATAGGAAACCTATCCGACCTCACTGAGAGAGCAAGGAAAATTCTTTCCGAGGTTGATTTTATCGCCGCCGAGGACACGCGCAACTCGCAAAGGCTGCTCTCGGCAATAGGCATACGCGGAGAGCTTGTCAGCTACCACGAGCATAATAAAAAAGCAAGTGGCGAAAAAATAATAGCACGGCTTCTTGGCGGTGACTCCTGCGCGCTTATAACCGACGCGGGCATGCCTGCCGTAAGCGATCCCGGAGAGGACCTCGTAAGACTTGCGGCAGAAGCAGGCATTACCGTTACTACCGTCCCCGGCCCTACGGCGCTCATCTCAGCGCTCGCACTTTCCGGTCTTTCGACCTCTCGCTTTTCCTTTGAGGGCTTCCTGTCGGCAAAGCAGAGCGAGAGAAAAAAGCGTCTCTCGTACCTTTCCGGCGAGGAGCGAACAATGCTGTTTTACGAAGCACCGCATAAGCTGCGCGCGACGCTTTCCGATATGTGCGATGCCTTTGGCGGCGAGAGAAAAATTGCAATCTGCCGCGAATTAACCAAGTTAAACGAAGAAATATGTCGTTTAACGCTTCTTGAAGCAGTAAAGCTATACGGTGAGCGAGAGCCGCGCGGCGAGTACGTCCTTGCAGTTGAGGGCGCTCCCGAAGGCACGGGCGTCAGAGATGACCTCGCAGCCCTATCACCCGAGGAGCACGTCAAAATGTATACTGACGAGGGACTATCCAAAATGGACGCAATCAAAAAGGCGGCAAAGGAGCGCGGCATATCAAAATCCGAGCTTTACAAGCTGCTCATTGATACAGAATAAGAAAAATCCCCACCGACCCGGTGGGGATTTTGATTTAATTAGCCGCCGTAGACACCCGTCTTTGCGAGGTTTTCAACCTCTTCAAAGTTCTTTGCCCAGGTGGTAGCACCCTTTTGAGTTACCGAAAGTCCGCCTGCTGCATTGGCAATCTTCATACAAGCGTGAGGCTCCATATCGCGTGCAAACGCTGCAAGGAAGCCGGAGGAGAAGCTGTCGCCCGCACCGGTGGTATCAACCGCCTTGATGCCCTTTACGCAGGGATAAACTGTACCGCACGCCTCGCCTGCAAGACGGATATAAGAGCCCTTGCTGCCGAGCTTGATTACGACATTCTTAACACCGTGTGCAAAGAACACGTCGGCAATCTTATCGGGGTCACACTCACCGCCCGCAATCATAACCGCCTCGTCAATGCTCGGCATAAAGAAATCCATATAAGGCATCGCAGAGAAAAGCACCTCACCCCATCTGCCGCTCGCGTCATAGCAAACGTCAAGGAAGGTGGTCTTGCCCATCTCCTGACACTTCTTTAAAAACTTAACGGTATCCTCGCCGTCAAACCTATTCATAAGGAAGCTGCCGGTTACGAAAACGCCGTCGCAGTCCTCAATGGCGGAAAAATCGATATCGTCGTAACAGAAGGTAGCGTTAGCGCCGACAATATGTAAGAAGGAGCGCTCGCCGCCGTCGGAAATAAGAGCAACCGACGCTGAGGTCTGCACGGTCTTGTCCGTTGCAAGTGCTGAGGTGTCAACGCCCGCCTCGCGAAGCTTAGTCTTTAAAAATTCACCGAAGAAATCCTCTCCGACCTTGCCGACAATGCGCGACTCAACGCCCATCTTGGAAAGGTTTATCGCCGCAGTCATTGCGTTACCGCCGTTGTGAAGACCTATCGAGCTAACGTGAGAGAGCGTACCGGGTGCGGGAAACTCCGACACCGGCTCAACGATTACGTCGGCAACGAGTATACCGACACAGGCAATTTTTTTCATAGTATTTATCTCCTTTAAAAGACCTTAAAAAAGCGGTCAGTCCATGTATTTTAAATTATATCACAGGCTTTTAATTTTTTCAAGTGCTTTTCGTCCTGAAAAATTGCACTATGCGAACTTGCTTTACGAATTTTCGATTTTCTCAAGTATATCAAATATCTCCGACACGTCGCGCGCCACGTACTCTGCACGCGTCCCGAGCTTAGCTCGGTTTTTCTCACTTTTTCCGACACCCAAAGTGTGCGCGCCCGCGTTGATGCCGAAATCAATATCAGAAAAGGTATCTCCGACCATAAGAATTTCCTCAGGGCTAAGGCCGCACTCACGCTCGAAAACGCTCATATAATACGGGTCCGGCTTTGCCGGGTGCTTGCCGTCGTTGGTGAGAAGCACCTCGAATATACCGTCATCAAGTCCGAGCCTTGCGAGCGTATGGCGCGCGCCGTGAATTCTGTCCGAGGTGATAAGTCCGAGCTTTATCCCCCTCTCCTTCAAGGCGAGGAGAGCCTCCTTCATATTATCGCACGTCGGCACAACCTCACCGACGGGCAAAAAGAGCCTGAATCCCTCTCCGACCTCGTGCATCAGAGTTTCAAAGTCGAACTCAATACCCCTGAGGGTATACTCGTCTGAAAAGGCCCTGCCAATCTCCGCGTGAAAGCCGCGGCAATGCGGCCCGTCAATATCCATCGTACCGTCCGGAAGAAGCCCAAGCCTCTCTCTTATCCCCTCACGGCAGACCTCTGAGCCGGGGTATTTCGTTCCAACGTATTCAATAGCCGCGAGCGTTACCGGCCGCCAGCATTTATCGTAGTCGAGAAGCGTGCCGTCTTTATCAAAAACTATGCCCTTGATTTTCATTTAAATATCCCTTTTTATTTCATAGAGATAGGCTCTGCCGCGCTTGCCTATCTGTCTTATAATTCCCGTCTCGCGCAAGAAGTCGAGCGCAAAATACGCCCCTCTGCCGCGAAGTCCGAGAGCACGGTAAAACTCATCCGCGACAAAGGTATCGGATAGTCCCTCGGGGAGCAGCGCAAGGTAATCCTCCGTCGATTTAAGCTCTATTGTACCTATAATACCTGTGGGGATTATTTGAAGCTTGTTTTCCCTCGCGCGCCTGCCGCGTGCTATACCGCCCTTTTTGCGATATTCCTCGGCATCAAGCAGGACGATTTTTACCGAAAAGCGAGGACTCTCCAAAAACTCGCGCACGGCGGATATCTCAACTAAAGCATCCGAGAGTCTGCCCCGTCTCGGACTCCTTCGCGGCGGCGTTATCTCTCCCGTTTGCCTGTCAAAATAGCGGATTTTGCGCTCGCGTATTAAGGGGTAAACCACCGTGACGGGATAATGCGGGAGAAATTTACGCAGCTTCGGGAGAAGCTTTATAAAAGAACGCGTCTGAATTTCCACCACGCGCTCACCGTCGAAAATATCGGCAACAGAGCCGAAAAGCGCCCTCTCGTGATACTCCTCGCGCGGCTCTATACAGTACTTTAACACCTTGTGCACGAGCTTTTCACCGAGAGTTCCTATTCCGCCCTCACCCGTCGCTTCGGCAAGGACACGCTCACGCGCAGAGAAAAATCCCTTTTCCATTCTACGCCCCCAAAAGTCTTTTTAAAAATTATACACCAAATAGCCAAAAATGTCAACATCAGAGCCTGTATAAAGCTGCGGTTTCGGGGAAAAAATATTTCATAGCTTAGCGAGATTTCATTACTTATTCTCGCATAACGGAAAGGAAAGGAAAAATGAAAAAAAGTCTATCACTACTTCTTGCGTTTCTATTTCTGACAGCAGGCTTTACTATGACCGCGTCGGCGTATTTCGGCTCGGGTGCGGCGGTAGTTGCCGCGGACGTAAATCTTATAAAGACGGGCCTCATAGGAGAAAAGCTGGTCTTCTCCGATACCGATTTCAAGTCGGCGCTTTGCCTTGCCGATTTTGACACGATAACCGTGACTAAAATCCCCTCGTCAACCGAGGGCGCACTCCTGCTTGGCGGCAGGCGAGTCGGCGAGGGGCGAGTAATAAAGAGAAAGAACCTTGCCTCACTCGTATTCGTCCCCGCCTCCGACTCGGTTACCGAGTGCCGCTTCGCATTTACGGTTGACGGCTATGCGGGCGGTGCTGAAATTGAATGTATAATGAAATTTATAAATGAGATTAACCGCGCCCCAGAGGCAGGCGGAGAGTCAGAGTCCACCGTAAGCACGCAATCCGAGATATCGCTTTACGGCACACTTACGGCAACCGACCCAGAGGGAGACGAGATAACCTATATGATTGTATCCTACCCTAAGCGAGGCAGAATATCGCTTGACGAGGGCGGCAGCGGCCGTTACACCTACACGCCAACCGGGAGCTTTGTGGGCACGGACAGCTTCACCTACGTTGCGCGCGACGAGTGGGGCAACTGGTCGTATCCCGTGTCGGTGACGGTGAGGGTTATGCAAAGAATGTGCGATGTGACCTACCGCGATATGCAGGAGCGCGCCGAGTACGGCGCGGCGGTTGCTATGACGGCAATGGGAGTTATGGGAGGCACGCTCCTTGGTGACGATATGTATTTTTCACCCGACAGAGAGCTCTCGCGAGCCGAGTTCGTTGCGATGGCCATGAAGGCCTCGGGTATCCGCCCCGACTCTACCCTCTCCGTCACCTACTTCGACGACGACTCGGAAATACCCCTCTCTCTTAAGGGCTATATCGCAACCGCTCAAAGAATAGGACTCGTCAACGGCGACTTCAGGGACGGGCGCCTTCTTTTCTCGCCGAGCGAGGCGGTAACGAAGTACGAGGCGGCAAAGATTATGGCGACGCTCGTGGGTGCTGAGAGAGAAAGCGAGGAGGACGTCTTCGCCTCCGACGAGAATATTCCCGTATGGGCGCGCTCTGCCGTTTCAGCCATGCGCACGCTCGGCATATTTGATGCAGAGGACACCGCTCTCACAGATGTAATCACCCGTGCCGACACTGCCGAATATCTTTACAGAATGGTAAACGCAAAATAGAAAATGAGCCTTCCGCGCTGTCGGAAGGCTCATTTTTAGGTATTACTAAGTATTTCAGAGAGGATTTTACACACCTCGCGCGGAAGGTCGGAGGGGGTGACTCCGTATTCTGTGAATTCCTCGGCGAGTCTATCACCTGCCGCACCGTGAAGATAGGCAGAGATTCCGGCGGCAACAAGCGGGTCGTCGGTATAAGCCGAAACCGAGGCGATAAGACCGGAAAGCACGTCGCCCGAGCCCGCCTTGGCAAGTGCCGAAGAGCCCGAGGAGTTCATAAGAAACCTCTCTCCGTCGGTGATAACAGTGCCCGAGCCTTTAAGGAGAAGGACGACTCCCCACTCGTCTGCAAGACGGCGGGCGATTTTTTCTCTATCCGACTGTATTTTCTCTACCGAAAGCCCCGAGAGCCGCGAGAGCTCAAGCGGGTGCGGAGTTATGATAACCCTTCGCCTTGCGGCGCTAAAAAGCTCCTTTACCGACGGCGCGTATTTTGCTATCGAGTTAAGTCCGTCGGCATCAATGATAAGTCTGCCGCCCACACCTTCTAAAAGAGCCGAGATAAGCAAATAAAGCTCACGCGAGATACCCGAGCCGCATCCTATGAGAATAGAATTTTGAGAAGCTGCGATATCCAAAACGGCTTTTCTGTCAGCTTGCGAGGAATAATAAATAGCTTCGGGATAATTAGCCCGCAGCTCCCTTGCAAGCGGCTCGTCGCCAAGATACGAGACGTAGCCCGCACCGCCTCGCAGTGCCATAGAGAGTGAGAGGTGCGCCGCACCCTTAAACCTATCCGAGCCGACGATAAGAAGAGTCTTGCCAAAGCTACCCTTATTAGCCGCTCTGTCACGGGGCGGAAGGCTTCTGCTAACCCATTCACCGTCGCAAATTTCATAATCCTTTCGGTTTAACTCATTACCCATTCAGATAGCTCCCTTCTGATATACTTTGTGCATTTTTGGGTACTTTCGAAATATTTTTTTCATTTTTTTGGTCAAAGACGACAAAAAGCACTTTACAAACTTAATTTTTTTTGCTATAATGTAAATAGCAAGAAAACATTTGGAGGTCTGTATGTCTAAAAAAATTATCATCACCATTGCACGTCAGTTCGGTAGCGGAGGCCGCGAGATAGGAGAGAGGGTTGCAGCACTCCTCGGTCTTCCGATTTACGATAAGCAGCTTATTACAGATGCAGCCGCCAAGGGCAGTCTCAACGAGGACGTTATCAAAACCGCTGAGGAATCCGCGGCAAACAGCCTGCTTTATACACTCGCTATGGGCTCGAACGTTCTCGGAACTACTATGCACTTCGGCTACAAAATGCCGCTTAACGATAGGCTCTTTATACTTCAGTCTGAGACAATCAAGGAATACGCGAGTGAGGGCAGCTGCGTTATAATCGGCAGATGCGCTGACTACGTGCTTCGCGATGAGGAAAACGTGCTTCGTCTCTTTATCTACGGCGACCTTGACCATAGACAAGAGAGAGTCGCAAAGCGCCACCCAGAAATAAAGTCCTCGCAGATTATCGACGTTATCAACAAGACCGATAAGCGCCGCTCAACCTACTATAATTTCTACACCGGCAACAAGTGGGGCAAGTACGATAACTACGACATCGCAATCAACTCTTCCACCCTCGGTATTGAGGGCACGGCACAGATAATTGCCGCTTCTGCAAGAAAGCTGATGGAAGATTAAACATATGAATTTTACGCGTTATGCGAACAATTGTTTGCATAACGCGCTTTTTTATTTCAAAATATCCGTTCTTTCTCCGCTTACCAAGAGCCTTGATGAATAAAGCTCTGTGAGAACCTTAATCATATCGGAAAGGTCACGCTCTGCTAAGATTTCGCTTGCCGAATGCATAGCAAGCTGGGGGATACCGATATCAACGGTGGGCACTGATACGCGGGTGTCGGCTATCGAGCCAAGCGTTGAGCCGCCGGGCATATCAGCGCGGTTTGAGTAGCTCTGAGGCTTAACACCTGCACGAGCCGCAAGAGTTCTGAATACCGCGTCTGAATGTGCGTCAGTCGCATAGCGCTGATTTGCGTTGTACTTCACCGCAACCCCCGCGCCAAGCACGGGTGCTGCTACCGTGTCGGATAGCTCAGGGTGGTTCGGGTGCTTCGCGTGCGCGTTATCCGCGCTCACCATAAAGCTGTCAGATAGCATACCGTAATATTTTTCACCGCCGATGCGGCGAAGGGTGTATTCAAGGAAGCTCGATGCCGCGCCCTGCTTGGTTTCAGAGCCGACCTCCTCGTTATTGAAAACGGCAAGCACGGGGACTGCACCGCCGTCCTCTGCATTAAGGAATGCCTCAAGCGATGCATAAACACAGGCAAGGTCGTCAAGTCGGGGGGAGAGGATAAACTCACCGTCAGAGCCAAACACCCTACACTCCTCTCTGTTGTAGAGGAAAAGGTCGTGGGCGATAATTTTTTCTTCGCTTACACCGAGCTCCTCGGAAATAAGCGTATTAATATTTTTCGCGCCCGAAAGGCCGTAGAGTGGTAAAAGGTCGGTTGCGGGATTGAATTTATACCCGTCGTTTACCGAGCGGTTCAAGTGTATCGCAACACTCGGAATACACACAAGGTCGCGGTCGATATTAAGAAGCCTCGACTCAATACCCGACTCCGTTATAAGCTCGACTCTGCCGGCAACCGAGAGGGGTCTATCAAGCCAGGAATAATGTATCATACCTCCGTATTTCTCGGTGGAGAGTCTGACGTAATCGCCCTTAAGCTCGGGCGAGCGTTTAACTCTGAAGGCGGGTGAGTCGCCGTGCGAGGCGCATATCATAAAGCCTCCCTCTCTCCTGCCGCGCCACGCGATAATCGAAGAGCCGTCGCGGATTACGAAGTGACGGCCGCCGTCTGAATAATTCTCACACTCGCGCTCGGAGAGCTCGGTGTATCCCGCATCAAGAAGGGCGCGCTTTACCGTGTCAACCGTATGGTATGCCGTGGGAGAATTTTTTATAAACTTAAAAAGTCCGTTTTTATAGCTCATATATTACTTCCTTTCAAAAATCCACACTTTATGCCTATATTTTACTACTTTAAGGCTAAAAAGTCAACTTAATACTTGAAAAACTTTATCCTTTAGTGTAAAATATTATATTATATACCTTTTTGGAGATTAAATATGAAGTCTTTACTTTGTGAGAGCACTGCAAGCTCTGTTTTTCACTATTTTCTTGAAATATCAAAAATCCCGAGAGCCTCGGGCAACACCGCACCCATTGCGGAGTATCTTGTAAATTTTGCAAAGGAACGAGGTCTTTACGTGCGCCGTGACGCAGCCGACAACGTCGTAATCAGAAAGGCGGCAACGCAAGGCTACGAGGGCCGACCGACCGTTATTTTACAGGGACACACCGACATCGTAGCGCAGAAGCTGCCTGAGCTCGATAAGGATATGGACAGGGAGGGCGTTGAGGTCTTTCGCGACGGTGATTTTCTCCGTGCTAAAGGCACGACGCTTGGCGGTGACGACGGTGTGGCTATTGCCTACGCGCTCGCCCTGCTTGATTCTAAGGACATTCCCCACCCCACCCTTGAGGTGATTTGCACCTCTGACGAGGAGATAGGCCTTCTCGGTGCGGTGGCACTTGACACCTCGGACATAACGGGCAAGATGATGATAAACGTTGACTCTGACGACGAGGGTATGTTTACCGTAGGCTGTGCCGGCGGTCAGCGCTCTGACGTTACCCTGCCGGTAAAAAGAGAGGGGACATCGGGCAGGAGCTACGAGCTGTCCGTCGCAGGCCTTCTCGGCGGTCACAGCGGCGTTGAGATAGATAAGGGCCGCGAGAATGCGACGAAAATCCTCGGTGAATGTCTTGCCGTCTTCGGCGACGGGGTGCGTCTTATCACCCTCTCTGGCGGCTCTGCCGACAATGCTATACCGCGCGAGTGCCGCGCAAGGATAGCTCTTTCCTCGCTTTCCGATGCGGAGCGCACGGCTCTCTTAGCGATAGAGGAAAAATACAGGGTGACCGAGGCGGATATAAAAATCACGCTTTCCGAGTGTGCCCCCTCCGATATGCCGCTCGACGCTCTCTCAAGCCGCTGTGCCATATCTCTCATAAATTCGCTCCCCAGCGGTGTTATCGCTATGAGCGAGGATATACCCGGTCTTGTTGAAACCTCGCTTAACCTCGGTATTGCAAAGCTCTCGGACACTCACCTTTCCCTCTCCTTCTCCATTCGCTCGGCGAAGGCAAAAAGCAAGGCGGCTCTTGCAGAGAGGGTTAGAAAAATCGGTGAAGACCACGGTGCTTTCTGCGAGGAGCACGGCGCATATCCCGCGTGGGAATACAAAAAGGACTCGCCGCTCCGTGACGCTATGTGCAAGGTTTATGAGAGAATGTACGGAAAAGCACCGACTGTGGTTACTATACACGCAGGACTTGAGTGCGGAATTTTCTCGGATAAAATCGAGGGCCTCGACTGCGTTTCTATGGGCCCCGACAACTTTGATATTCACACGACCGAGGAGCATCTTTCGATTTCCTCGACCGAGCGCGTGTGGGAGTATCTTAAGGAAGTTCTTAAAAACATCTGACCGAAAGGAATATAAAAATGAACAAGCAAAGACTTAAAAGGTACGCAAATCTTATCGCCGTGTGCGGCGTAAACGTACAAAAGGGACAAGAGGTTATTATAAGCGCGGAGCTTGACCAGCCGGAGTTTGTCAAGATGGTGGTTGACGAGTGCTACAAGGCGGGCGCAAAAAAGGTAACTGTCGACTGGATGTATCAGCCGCTCACAAAATCTAACGTGAGATACTGCTCGGAAAAGGTGCTCGGCACGCTTGACAAGTGGCAGCTTGAGAGATGGGAGCATCAGGCAGAGGTACTCCCCTGCAAGATATACCTTATGTCCGAGGACCCCGACGGACTTGCCGGCATCAATCAGAAAAAGTACGCGAAGGCTATGGCATCGCGCTCAAAGCTGATAAAGCCGATAAGAAACAAAATGGAAAACAAGTATCAGTGGTGTATCGCGGCAGTGCCCGGCAAGGCTTGGGCTAAGAAGGTATTCCCCGGCGAGCGCGCAAGCGTAGCCGTCGAGAAGCTCTGGGAGGCAATCCTCTCCACCTCTCGCGTTGACGACGACCCCATCGCAGCGTGGGAGAGGCACAACGCCGACCTCAAAAAGAGATGCGACTACCTTAACTCTCTCGGCATCAGGGAGCTTAAGTATAAGTCTAAGTCCGGCACAGACCTCAGAGTAGGACTTCTCCCCGACGCTATCTTTATGGCAGGCGGCGAGGAAGCGCTTGGCAGTAATATCTATTACAATCCCAATATTCCCACAGAAGAGGTATTCACCTCACCCCGCAAGGGAGATGCCGACGGTATAGTATATTCCTCCCGTCCTCTTTCCTACGGCGGTCAGCTTATCGAGAATTTCTGGGTTAAGTTCGAGGGCGGCCGTGCGGTTGACGTCGGAGCTGAGAAAAACGAGTCGCTCCTTCGCGAGATTATAGCAATGGACGAGGGTGCTGCATACCTTGGCGAGTGCGCGCTCGTGCCCTACTCATCGCCTATTCGCGAGTCGGGCATCCTCTTTTACAACACCCTCTTTGACGAGAACGCTGCCTGCCACCTTGCGCTTGGCCGCGGCTTTACAAATGTCCTTCGCGACTACGAGAAGTACACCGAAGCCGAGGCGCACGAGCGCGGAATCAACGACTCGATAGTCCACGAGGACTTTATGATTGGCACTGAGGATATGTCTATCACGGCAGTGCTCGAGGGCGGCAAGGAAGTAAAGATTTTCGAGAGTGGCAACTGGGCATTTTAAGCCACCGCAAAACTTGCTTTTTAGCCCCTAAATAATAAAATAAAAAGAGAACATTTCGGTTTACATTTATCCGTTTTTAACGGACTTGCTCACGATTTGTTCTCTTTTTTATTTTCTTAAAATCGCCTCGGCAACCTTAACTCCGTCGGCGGCTGAGGAGATAATTCCGCCGGCGTATCCACCGCCCTCGCCCGCAGGATAAAGACCTGATATGCCCACCGCGGCAAAGTCCTCACCGCGCAGAATACGCACGGGAGAGGTCGAGCGCGTTTCAGCACCCGTCAGAATTGCGTCGGGATAGTAAAAGCCCGGTGCGTAGGCCTCAAAGTCGGAGATTGCCGCGCGAAGCGAGTCGGTAATATATTCCGGAAGATACTCCTCGGTCGCGGCAGGGATAGTACCTCGCTGATAGCTTGGGATAACCGAGCGAGGCGAGGTAGGTGCTCGCCTATTCACAAAATCCTCCATACGAATAGCGGGTGCTACGAAGCTACCGCCGCCCGTGCGGTATGCCGCCTCCTCGATTTTCCTCTGTAATTCAAAGCCGGAAAGCGGGTCGCTTGAGTCAAAGTCGTTTGGCGTAACAGACACCAAAAATGCGGCGTTAGAGTTATCGCCGTCGCGGCCGTACTCACTCATACCGTTGGTTACCACACCGCCGCAGACACTCGTCGCGGCAACTACCGTACCTCCGGGACACATACAAAAGCTATATACGCTCCGCCCCGTCTTAAGATGCGTGACAAGGTGATAGGATGCGCTGCCTACGTCACCCGCCGCCTCGCCGAGAAACATTCTGTCAATATGCTCTCTCGGGTGCTCGATACGCACGCCGATACCAAAGCCGCGAGCCTCCATAAGAACGCCCGTATCCTTTAACATACGGAAGGTATCTCTTGCACTGTGGCCGATAGCCAAAACTATATTCTCGGTTTCGATTATATCCGTCTTTCCGTCACACTCCACCTTAGCAGCCGTAACCTTACCGCCCTTTGTGACAATGCCGACAAGACGGGTGGAAAAGCGGATTTCAGCGCCAAGGGAGATAAGCCTTTCACGCACCTCTTTCACTATATCCGAAAGTCTATCCGTGCCGAGATGGCCGTCCATTGAATAAAGTATTTCCTCGGGCGCTCCTGCCGCCGCGAGCGCGCGGAGAACGTAGCTTTTATATTTGTCGTGCGAGCCGACCTTCAGCTTGCCGTCGGAGTAAGTGCCTGCCCCGCCCTCACCAAACTGTATATTGCACTCGGTATCGAGCTTGCCTGTGAGAAAAAAGCTCCGCACCTTTTTTTCTCTTTCCTCTACGGCAAGTCCTCGCTCAACTACGATAGGTCTTGCGCCGGCCTCAGCAAGCGCAAGTGCCGAAAAGAGCCCTGCCGGCCCTGCACCTACGACTACCGGACGGGTTGCAAGACGCGAGTCGGTCAGAGCGAGCGTTAAATCCTCGTGCGCCTTTACCTTATTTCTTATTTTGAGAAGACCTCTTTCTCTTTCCTCGGAAAGCGAAAGAGCAACCGTAATTTTATAGTGAATATCCGCCCTGTCCTTTGTGGCGAGCCGCCTTTTTACTATGATAAAATCCCTCACCTCGTCACACGAGAGCGGCACACGGGAAAGGAGCGCTGTACGCACGTCGTCTATCGTATATTTGGCAGGGACACGGACTTCAATCTCTATCATACAGCGCTTCCTTTCCTTTTGATAATATTATTTTATCACGGAAAAGCTGTTTTTTCAAGTAGCGAGTCAAAAATTTACGCATACGGAGAAGCGTTTCGGTCAACAATAGCTACAATGAACTAAAAGGAGCTAATTCCGTGAAAAAAACAGCTTTAAAAATCACATTACTTTTCCTCAGCTTTGCCCTCCTCTTCTCCTCCCTCTTTGGCTGCGGTATGAGCGAGGACGTGTCGGTGCTCTACTACACCTTTGCCGACACCTATATCTCCGGCGTTCGACAGACTATGGACAAGGCTCTTAAAAACGCCTCGCTCGGCTATCACAACTACGACGCGGGCGGAAATCAGACCACCCAGACCGAGCAGGTAGATACCGCTATATCGAAGGGCGCTAAGGTCCTTGCGGTAAACGTAGTGGACACCGGCTCTGACAATGCGGCAAGCGCGATAATCGAAAAGGCGCGCGCACAGAATATACCCGTTATCTTCTTCAACCGCTCTGTAAAGGAGAGCGTTGTAAAGTCCTACGACAAGTGCGTTTTCGTCGGGACGGACTACGAGGAGGCAGGCAGGCTTCAGGGCGAGATAATAGGAAATTATCTTCTCGAAAACTACGGTGATGCCGACCTTAACGGCGACGGAAAAATCAGCTACGTTCTCTTTAAGGGACAGCAAGGAAACCTTGAGGCCGAGGCGCGCACACGCTATGCGGTAGAGGTATGTAACGAAATGCTGCACGCAGCAGGCAAGCCCACGCTCGTCTTTTACGACAGGAGCAACGCTCAGGGCTATATAGTCGACCAGAACGGAACGTGGTCGAGCGCTGCGGCAAACGACTCGATGAAAACCATTCTATCAGGCTACAGCGAGGCCTCGGGCAATATGGTTGAGCTCGTTATCGCGAACAACGACGAGATGGCACTCGGAGCGCTTGCGGCACTTGAGGAAGCCGGATACAATAGGTCGGGCGCTCATCATATTCCCGTCTTCGGCGTTGATGCATCCGATGCGGCAAGGGCAAAAATCCGCGAGGGCAAAATGACCGGCACGGTAAAGCAGGACGGTGCTAAAATGGCAGAGGTGATAGCGAAAATTGCCGAGAACCTTATAAACGGTAAGTCTGCCCTCGACGGTGTCGAGACTGATATGATAATCGGAGACTGGCGAGTCAATATTCCCTACTCCGCATATACGGGAGAGGAGACGGAATAGAGCTGATGGCACAGCTTCTTAATATGAAAAACATCACGAAGTCTTTCCCCGGTGTGCGCGCTCTCGACGGTGTATCCTTTACGCTTGAGGCCGGCAGCGTGCACGCCTTAATGGGTGAGAACGGGGCTGGAAAATCCACTCTTATGAAGTGTCTTTTCGGTGTTTACTCACCCGATGGCGGAGAGATATTCCTTGATGGAGAGAGGGTGAGCTTTAAAGGCCCGAGCGATGCGCTGGAGCACGGTGTCGCGATGGTGCATCAGGAATTAAATCAGGCCCTCTCCCTCTCGATTGCCGACAATATGTGGCTTGGAAGATTTCCGCGCTACCCGTTTTTGCCGATTATTGACAAAAGAAAAATGGTCTGCGACACCAAGGAAATTTTCGACCTCTTCGGAATAAAGCACTCGCCCGAGCGCAAAATAGGCGAGCTTTCGGTATCGGAGCGACAGATGATAGAGATAGCAAAGGCAGTCTCCTACGGTGCGAAAATAATCGTATTCGACGAGCCTACCTCATCTCTTACCGAAAGAGAGGCAGATAGACTTTTCGGTATCATAGATATGCTCAAAAAACGGGGATGCGGCATAATTTATATCTCGCACAAAATGGCTGAAATACTCGAAATTTGTGACACGGTTACCGTCATGCGCGACGGACGTCACATAGCAACTCACCCGTCAGGCGAGCTTGACAACAACAAAATAATACGCCTTATGGTAGGGCGAGAGCTCTCCTCGGTATACCCAAAACGCGAGCATGAGACAGGCGATATTCTTTTTGAGGCAAAAGAGCTCTCGGGTGAATATTCGAGGCTGAAGTCGGCAAGTCTCTCGCTTCGCAGGGGAGAAATTCTCGGCATTTCGGGGCTCGACGGCTCGGGGAGAACCGAGCTGCTTCTCGGAATTTTCGGACTCTCGGCTCTTGCGTCGGGAAAGCTGTATCTTGACGGGGTGGAAATAAAAAACCGCACGCCGCGCGAGGCTTTGAAAAACGGCTTTGCTCTTCTCACCGAGGAAAGACGCGCAAGCGGCATTTTCTCTATTCTCGACATAAAGGAAAACACCACGATAGCTTCGCTAAAAAAAATTTCCCGCGGCCCCTTTATATCTGAAAGACGGGCAAAAGAGGCAACGCGCGACGCTATCAGAAAAATGCGGATTAAAACCCCCTCGGACAAAACAAAAATCGGCACGCTCTCGGGCGGAAATCAGCAAAAGGTAATTCTTGGACGCTGGCTTCTCACTGAGCCGCGTGTGCTTATGCTCGACGAGCCGACACGCGGCATTGACGTCGGAGCAAAGTATGAAATTTACACCCTCCTTAACGCTCTAGCGAGGGAGGGACACGGCATAATTATGGTCTCCTCCGAGATGCCCGAGCTTATAGGAATGTGCGACAGAATTCTGGTAATGAGCGAGGGACGCGTCGCGGGCGAGGTCTCCGGTGAGAATATGACACAGGAAAAAATTATGGAGCTTGCCGCAAGGTATACGAATTAGGAGGAGTGTCTTTGAAAAACGACGGAATTTTTGTAATGCTTCTAAATCCCATCAGACGACGGTATGAAAAGGGGCGCGAAAAAGTAAATGATTTTTTAGAAAAAGATGCAAAAGAACGCACACGGGTGGCACTTAATTTCCTTCTCGACCGTGCTATGATAATAGCGCTCGTTATAGCTGTAATTATTATTGCCATAGTACGACCGCGCTTTCTTTCGGTGGCATCAATCGTCAATATTATATCTCTTACCGCGGCAAGACTGCCCATAGCTCTAGGCATCGGCGGTGCTATTGTCCTCACGGGAACCGATATTTCAGCAGGCCGCGCGGTAGGCCTCACGGCTTGTATCAGCGCCTCGCTATTGCAGATGACGGGGTATTCGGGAAAAATGTTTGCAGGTCTACCCTCACTGCCCATACCGTTGGTTTTGCTCGCGGTTCTTCTCGTGGGTGCTCTTATAGGTCTTATAAACGGCTTTTTCGTTGCAAGATTCAAGCTACACCCCTTTATAGTAACGCTTTCGACACAGCTGATAATATACGGAGCTATTCTTCTTTATTTGCAAATAGGCGGCAACGGCGGTCAGACGCTATCCGGACTTGACTCCTCGTATATTGATTTTGTGGCGGGGCCGCTATTTAAAATCGGCGGTGTCACCGTTCCGAGATACGTCCTCTACTCGCTTATCGTGACGGTGATTATATGGGTTATATGGAACAAGACCGCCTTTGGTAAAAATATGTTTGCCGTAGGCTCGAACGAGGAGGCTGCAAGAGTCTCGGGCGTTAACGTTTTCATGACCGTAATTCTCGTCTTCATGCTTGCCGGAATAATGTACGGACTCACGGGCTTTATTGAAGGCGCAAGAATTGCCTCAGCGGCATCCTATACAGGACAAAACTACGAGAGCGATGCTATCTCCGCCTGCGTTATAGGCGGTGTATCCTTCGTTGGCGGCACCGGCCGTGTCGGAGGCGTCGTGCTCGGCGTGCTTCTGTTACAGATTATATTCGTTGGTCTCAATTTCCTCTCGGTAGACCAGAATTTACTCTACGTTATAAAGGGA
Organism: Eubacteriales bacterium; assembly: GCA_045576815.1. Lineage (GTDB taxonomy): Bacteria > Bacillota > Clostridia > Oscillospirales > CAG-272 > UBA1740. The sequence goes on along the minus strand of JAZNHD010000071.1, from coordinate 10,479 downwards.
CTTATCATACTTTTCGCCTGCGCTCTCGATATGAGAAAATACGCAAAACGGCGCTGATTTTTAAGGGCTCGCCTGCACGAGCCCTTTTTTTGTCGAAATCCCTTGACATTTAAAGTGTTATTATTTATAATAATATATTATATTTCTGTGAGGTGACGGCCTTGATAAACGAAAAAATGAGAGAGCTCGGTGCTGTGCGCTCGGTTATACGCGAGCTTTTTGAATACGGCAAAAGACGAAAAACTCTGATAGCCGAGGAAAAGGTTTTCGACTTTTCTCTCGGAAACCCGAGTGTCCCATCTCCTGAGATTGTGAACGGAAGTCTCACGAAAATCATCGCCGAAGCCGACCCTGCTGCCCTGCACGCCTACACCTCGGCTGAGGGCGACATGGCGGTAAGAGGTGCTATTGCGGATTATATTAACAAAACCTATGACGAGGAGATTTCTGCCTCCTGCCTTTATATGACCGCGGGCGCTGCCGCGGCTATTGCCGCCACCCTGACGGGCCTTGTATCACCAGGTGACGAAGTAATCGTACCTGCACCCTACTTCCCGGAATACAAGGTGTTTATCGAGCGCGCGGGCGCTAAAATCATACCCGTGAAAACCAAGGCGGATTTCTCGCTTGATATAGACGCTATCCGTATGGCTATAACCGAGCGCACCGCCGCCGTTATCATAAACTCACCGAATAACCCCACCGGTGTCGTTTACAGTGAGGAGAATATACGGTGCCTTACCGATATGCTCCGTGAAAAATCACGTGGCCGCGAGCCTATATACTTAATTGCGGACGAGCCATACCGCGAGCTCGTTTTTGACGGTGCTGCCGTGCCCTATCTTACGAAATACTACAACGACACCGTCGTTTGTTATTCATACAGCAAATCCCTTTCTATCCCCGGTGAGCGTATAGGATACGCGCTCGTGTGCCCGAGAATTAAGGATTTCACGAGTGTTTTCGAGGCGATAGCCGGTGCGGGACGCGCGCTCGGATACGTCTGCGCACCTAGTCTTTTACAAAGACTTATCCCCTACTGCCTCGGCAAGACGGCAGACATTGAGGTGTACGGTAAGAACCGCACGCTTCTCACCGAGGCTCTTACGGAATACGGCTACGAGGTCGCTCCCTCGCGCGGTGCGTTTTACCTTTTCCTAAAGTCGCCGTCGGGTGACGGGGCGGAGTTTTCCGAGAGGGCGAAGCGCTTTGAGCTTCTTATCGTACCGAGCGAGTCGTTTGGCTGTGCAGGCTATGCGAGAGTTGCCTATTGCGTACCTACCGAGAAAATAGAAAAATCACTCCCCGCCTTTAAGGCTCTCATGGAAAGCTATAAAGAGGAAAGATAATGGAAACCAATCTTGATAAAGCAAGACGAAAAATAAACGAAATAGATAAGAAAATGGCAGAGCTCTTCTCTGAGAGGCTCGATGCGGCAAGGGTTATTGCCGAATACAAGCGCGAGCGCGGTCTCGCCATTCTCGACCCTGCACGCGAGGAGGAGGTAGTCAAAAGAAACTCCGAGCTTATTGAAAACGAAACTCACAGGGAGTTTTACGTTAGCTTTTTGAAGGACACTATGAAGACCTCCCGCGCATATCAGGCAAGACTGCTCTCGGGTATGAGGGTTGCGTACTCGGGTACTGTCGGCGCATTTGCCTACATTGCCGCGGAAAAGCTCTTTCCCGAGGCTGAGAAGGTATCCTACCCCGACTTTAAGGCGGCTTACCGCGCTGTCGAGTGCGGAGAGTGCGACGTGTGCGTGCTACCCGTTGAAAACAGCTACAACGGTGAGGTTGGACAGGTTACCGACCTTATGTTCTCGGGTTCGCTTTACGTGAACGGCATGCTTGAGCTTGCGGTAACGCAGGACCTGCTCGGCATTCCCGGCAGCAGCATAAACGACGTGCGTCGGGTTGTAAGCCATCCGCAAGCGCTCGGTCAGTGCGACGAATACATACGCTCACACGGCTTTGAGACCACCGAATACTCAAACACCGCCCTTGCCGCAGAGTACGTTGGGAAAAAGGGCGACAAGTCGCTTGCCGCTATTGCGAGCGCCGAGGCGGCAGAGCTCTTCGGACTTTCGGTGCTTGACCACAACATTAATGAAAACCCCACTAACACCACCCGCTTTGCAGTCTTTTCAAGGATTGCATCACGACGTCTCTCGAGTGAGATGGGAATGCACTCAATTTTGCTCTTTACCGTGCGCAACGAGGCGGGAGCTCTCGCGCGTGCGGTTGACGTCATAGGCAGCCACGGCTTCAATATGCGCACTCTGCGCTCGAGACCTATGAAGGAGCTGCTTTGGCAGTACTACTTCTACGTTGAGGCGGAGGGTGACGTGCAGACCGAGGAGGGTCGTCTTATGATGGAGGAGCTGGGTGAGTTCTGCGATAGGCTTAAGTTTGCGGGCACGTACGTAAAGCGCGTATCCGAAAAAAAGGAGAGCTTATGACAACCTTGCGTATGAATCTTGGCAAAGACAGCTACGATATAACAGTCGGACACCGACTTCTATCCCGTGCGGGTGAGTATTTTAACCTTTCCCGCCGTGTGTTTATCGTAACTGACGACGGTGTACCAAGTGAATATTCAGAGAAAATCGCGGCAGCCGCAAGCCAAGCGAAAATCATCACCGTCCCCTCGGGCGAGGGCTCAAAGAGCATTGAGGTTTTCTCCCGTCTTCTTGCCGAGATGACGGATTTCGGACTGACACGTACCGACTGTGCGGTAGCCGTCGGCGGCGGCGTTATCGGTGACCTTACCGGCTTTGCCGCGGCGAGCTATATGAGGGGCATTGATTTTTATAACGTGCCCACTACCCTTCTCTCGCAGGTGGACTCCTCAATAGGCGGCAAGTGCGCGATAAACCACGCGGGCGTGAAGAATATCGTCGGCGCGTTCCACCAGCCTCGCGGCGTAATAATAGATATTGACACTCTGAAAACGCTTCCCGAAAGGCAGCTGTCAAACGGTCTTGCCGAGTCGGTGAAGATGGCGCTCACCTCCGACAAGGAGCTTTTCGAGCTATTTGAGGGGGCTGAAAGGCCTCTTGATTTTCTTGAGGATATCATACTCGCCTCGCTGAAAATAAAAAAGGCGGTGGTCGAGGAGGACGAAAAGGAGACGGGCATCAGGAAAATCCTTAATTTCGGTCACACGCTCGGCCACGGCATTGAAGGCGCGTCGGGCATGGAGGAATATCTTCACGGCGAGTGCGTGGCTATGGGAATGCTGCCCGTCAGCTCACCCGACGTAAGAAAAAGACTCGTACCCGTGTTAAATAAGCTCTCACTCCCTACCCTCTGGGACGGAGATATTGACGCGGCGCTTTCCCTTGTCACCCACGACAAAAAGTGCGACGGCGATAAAATAAGCGTGGTGCGCGTTAAGACGGTAGGCGCTTACGTTATCGAGAAAATGACAGCATCAGAGTTCAAAACGCTTGTAAAGGAGAATTTCTCTTGAAAAACAGCTTTGGAAACAGCATAACCGTCACCCTTTTCGGCGAGAGCCACGGCGATATGATTGGAGCCGTGCTTGACGGTCTTGCTCCCGGTATAAAAATTGATGACGAATACATAAACAAAAAGCTCGCGAAGCGTCGCCCCTCGGGCAAAATCGCAACCTCACGCGTTGAGGCTGACGAGTATAAAATCGTGAGCGGTATGCACGCGGAGTATACGACCGGTACACCGCTTTGTCTTCTTATTCCTAACACTAATACGAAAAGCTCGGACTACGAGTCTCTGCGCACAACCCCACGCCCCTCTCACGCCGACTTTACGGCAGAGTGCAAGTATCACGGCTATCAGGATGCGCGAGGCGGCGGCCACTTTTCAGGAAGAATTACCGCGGCACTCGTTGCCGTCGGGGCTATACTTGAGTCCGCACTTAATAAAAAGGGCATAAGAATAGGCACGCATCTTGCCTCTCTTGGCGGTGTTACCGAGCGCGGATTTAACTCTCCTTCCGACCTTGACACACTCGGCGAGAGGAGCTTCCCTACCTTTAGTGAGGAGGCTGAGATGGAAATGCGCCGCCGTGCCGAAGAGGCGGCAGCGTCGGGAGACAGCGTAGGCGGAGTTACCGAGACTGTCGTATTCGGTATGCCGTCAGGTGTCGGTGAGCCGTGGTTTGACACTTTCGAGGGTATGCTCGCTCACGCACTTTTCTCTATTCCTGCGGTAAAGGGCGTTGAGTTCGGCCGTGGCTTTGCTCTTGCGGATATGCTCGGCAGTGAGGCAAACGACGCCTTTACGGTATCGGACGGCAAAATTGTAACCGAGACTAACCACAGCGGCGGTGTTCTCGGCGGTATTACGAGCGGTATGCCTATTACCTTTAAGTGTGCCGTGAAGCCGACCCCCTCCATATATAAGGAGCAAAAAAGCGTAAACCTTAAGACGCTTGAGAATACCGTACTGAAAATTGAGGGCCGTCACGACCCCTCGATAGTACAGCGTGCCGCGGCGGTTGTTGATGCCGTTACCGCTATCGTGATTTCAGACCTTCTCGCGACGAGATTTGGCACGGATTATCTTGCATAAAACAGGTTTTTGTAAATATATATTTGCATTTTAAGGATTTAATATGAAATACGGACTTATAGGTGAGAGGCTCGGTCACAGCTTCTCGCGTGAAATTCACGCATCTCTTTCTGATTACGAATACGAGCTTTTTGAGCTTTCTCGCGAGGAGCTTTCCGCCTTTATATCCGAGCGCGATTTTCTCGGCATAAACGTAACTATACCCTATAAGGAAGCTGTAATTCCCTATCTTGATTTTTTAGACGCTTCGGCAGAAAAAATCGGCTCTGTAAATACGGTTGTAAATAAGGGCGGCAAGCTCTTTGGCTACAACACCGACTACCTCGGCATGAGAAGTCTGATAGAGCACGAGGGTATTTCTCTTTCAGACCGCAAGGTTGCGATACTCGGTACAGGCGGCACGTCAAAGACGGCACGTGCAGTTGCTGAGTCCTTACTCGCCGGTGAGATTATTACCGTGAGCCGAAGCGGCGGTGAGGGTCTCTTTACCTACGGGGAGCTTTATGCAAATCATACCGACACCGAGATAATAATTAACACTACTCCGGTCGGCATGTTTCCGAATTCCTTTAATATGCCGATTGACCCAGAGTGTTTTCCTCGCCTTAAGGGTGTTGTTGACGCGGTGTATAATCCATTGAGAACACCGCTTGTGCGCCGTGCGAAAAAGCTCGGTATTACTGCTGCGGGCGGTCTTTATATGCTAGTAGCGCAGGCATATTACGCCTCTGAGCTCTTTCTCGGTACTAAATACCCCGAGGGAAAAATAGATGAAATTTACAAGGCTACAAAAAATAAAAAGGAAAATATAGTTCTGATAGGTATGCCCGCCTCGGGTAAAACCACGGTCGGCCGTCTTGTTGCAAAGGAGCTTTCCCGCGAATTTCTTGACACCGACGATATGATTACAAGCGCTCTGGGTATTACGATACCGGAGATATTCGAAAAATACGGTGAGGAGCATTTCAGACGTCTTGAATCCGAGGCGATAAAGCTCGCCGCAGGGAAAGCCGGTGCAGTTATTGCGACCGGCGGCGGTGCTGTGCTTAATCCCGAGAACGTTGACGTCCTACGGGGTAGCGGCCGTATTTACTTTATCGACAGACCTCTCGCGGCGCTCGTACCGACCGAGGACCGCCCGCTTTCCTCAACCCGCGAGGCAATAGAGAGGCGCTACAGTGAGCGTTATCCCATCTATCTTGCCTCCCTCGACGTACACGTTAACGCAGACAGCACAGTCGAGTGCGTCGCAAAAACAGTTATCGGAGAACATTTAAAATGACGATTTATGTAATAAACGGTCCAAACCTCAATATGCTCGGAATTCGCGAGCCCGACAAGTACGGTAAGACGGGATATGCCGAGCTTACCGAAAGCATAAGAGACTACGCAAATGCGCGCGGCATATCCACCGTATTTGTGCAGTCAAACCACGAGGGAGCGCTCGTTGACGCTATACAGAAGGCGTATTTTGAGGGTGCGGCAGGCATCGTTATAAATCCCAGTGCTTATACCCACACGAGCATTGCTCTCCTCGACGCCCTGCTCTCCACCCGTCTGCCGACCGTTGAGGTGCATATATCAAAGGTCGAGGAGCGCGAGGAATTCCGTCAGGTGAGCTATATCCGCTCTGCATGCGTAAAGACCATCACCGGTCACGGCACGGCGGGTTACCTTGAGGCTATTGACTTTCTTCTGGAGACGCTTTCAAAATGAAAATCAGGATATATAAGAGCAAGGCGCGCGGCTCTGTCACAGTTCCGCCCTCAAAGAGTGTGGCTCACAGGCTGCTTATTGCCGCCGCTATGTGCGAGGGCGAGTCGGTAGTGCGCCGTGTTCCGGACTGCGATGACGTGCTTGCCACACTCGACTGCCTCTCGGCTCTCGGTGTAAGGTATGAAAGGTGCGGTGAAGATATAAGGGTATACGGCACCGATTTCAAGGCCGCAAGAGCCATCGCCCCCCTCCCCTGCCGCGAAAGCGGAAGCACTATGCGCTTTATGATACCGATAGCACTCCTTTCGGGTAATACCGCGATGCTTACCGGCCGCGGCGGACTTCTCACCCGTCCCATGACGCTTTACGAAAATATAGCAAGGGAGCACTCACTCCGCTTCGAAAAAAACGGGGACGGCTACACGGTATGCGGCCCGCTTTCCGCCGGTGAATACTCCCTGCCCGGAAACGTCAGCAGCCAGTTCATAACCGGACTTATCTTTGCTCTCTCGGCTCTTTTAGAAGACTCGAGAATAAAAATAACCACGGCTCTTGAGAGCCGCTCATACGTAGAGCTTACCCGTGCGGCGCTCGCCGCGTTTGGCATTAAGGTGCTGTGGGAGGACGATAAAACCCTCTTTATACCCGGCGGTCAGCGCTTTATACCTTCTGACGTCACGGTCGAGGGTGATTTTTCGGGTGCGGCATTCCTTTATGCTCTGAACCACATTGGCGGCGAGATAGAGCTCCTTGGAATAAACGACGGCAGTCTTCAGGGCGACAGAGTATGTAAGGAGCTGTTTTCAAACCTTCACCGAGAGGGAGAAAAAATAGATATTTCCGACTGCCCAGACCTTGGGCCTGTGCTTTTCGCGCTTTCGGCAGCCCTTTTCGGTGCTACCTTTACCGGTACGCGACGCTTAAAAATCAAGGAGAGCGACAGAGTGTATGCTATGGCAGAAGAGCTTAAAAAGCTCGGTATAGAGCTTTCTGCTTCTGACAACGAGGTAAGGGTAAAGCGAGGCACTCTGAGAGAGCCAACCGAAGAGCTTTCCGCGCACAACGACCACAGGATAGTAATGTCACTTGCCGTGCTTTTAACACTCACGGGCGGCACCATCTCGGGCGCCGAGGCGGTAAGTAAGAGCTATCCTGACTTCTTTACTCATCTTAAATCACTCGGTGTAAGGTGCGAAACGGTAGATTAATTTTGAGGGACACCATATGAATTTAAACAAGGACACGAAAATACTTATTATAGGTCTTGGAGTAATCGGCGGCGGCTATGCCGCAGCCCTCACACGCTGCGGCTATCACGTCAGCTGTATCACCAAGGACGAGTGTGACGTAAGGTATGCCGTAGAGCGAGGAATGGTAGAGTACGGAACGACGAAAATAGAGCCCGAGCTTATAGCTGAAGCAGACCTCATTGTTTTCGCGCTTTACCCTACTACGTTTATAGAATGGATACGTGAAAACGGCCACTTAATTATGCCCCATACGCTCGTCACCGACGTTACGGGTGTAAAATGCGCGGTGGTTGACGCGGTACAGTCGGCTCTCCCCCGAGGTGTTGAGTTTATCTCCGCGCACCCTATGGCAGGCCGTGAGCGAAGCGGTGTTGAATACAGCGACGCAGGAGTTTTCCAAGGCGCGAACTTTATTGTTACCCCGACGGAAAAGAATTCCCCCGAGGCGATAGAATTTGCAAAGGAGCTTGGCAGAGCACTTGGCTTTGGCAAAATTTCAACCCTCACGGTTGAGGAGCACGACAGAATGATTGCCCACCTCTCGCAGTTAACCCACTGTATTGCGGTAACGCTGATGACGGCAAACGACACGCCGGGGCTCGAAAAATACACCGGCGACTCATTCAGAGACCTGACAAGAATAGCTAAAATCAACGACAGAATGTGGAGCGAGCTTTTCATTATGAATAAGGACGCTCTCCTTTCCGAGATGGATAAATTTATTTCAGAATTTACCGCTTTTAAAGAGATGCTCGTAGCAGAGGACGTAGATGGAATGCGCGCGAAAATGCGCGAGTCTACTGCACGCCGCGCTCTCTTTGACAAACGGTGACGATATACTAGGAGAAACGCTTATGAATATGGAATTTTACAGGAAGCTGCCTATACCGAAGGACGTCAAGGAACAGTTTCCGATAACGCCAGAGCTTATGAAGCTCAGAGATAAAGAGGTAGAGGAGCTACGCAGAATTTTCACCGGGGAGTCGGACAAGTTTCTGCTCGTGATAGGTCCCTGCTCTGCCGATAATGAGGATACGGTAATCGAGTATATATATAGACTGCGTCGCGTTTATGAAGAGGTCAAGGACAAAATAACGATAGTCCCGAGAATATACACGAACAAGCCGCGCACCACAGGCGAGGGCTACAAGGGTATGCTACACCAGCCCAACCCGAACGAAAAGCCCGACCTTTTAAAAGGAATCGTGGCTATAAGAAAGCTCCATATGAGAGCACTCTCCGAGACCGGCTTTGCCTGCGCTGACGAAATGCTCTACCCCGAAAACCACAGATACCTCTCAGACGTGCTCGCCTACACGGCAGTGGGGGCTCGCTCTGTTGAGGACCAGCAGCACAGACTTACAGCGAGCGGCCTTGACCTTCCTGTCGGTATGAAAAACCCGACGGCAGGCGATATTACTGTTATGTTAAACTCCATCAAGGCGGCACAGTCCTCGCACGTATTTCTCTATCGCGGCTGGGAGGTAAAGAGTCACGGCAATCCTTATGCTCACGCTATTCTTCGCGGATACGTTGATAAGCAGGGCAAATCTCACCCGAACTATCACTACGAGGACCTTTACAATCTTTACGAGGCATATATGAAGTCAGGCCTTGAAAACCCTGCGGTAATTGTCGATACCAACCACGCGAACTCCGCAAAGCAATATCTTGAGCAGATAAGAATTGCAAAAGAGGTACTCCACAGCAGAAGGCACTCATCGGATATAAAATCGCTTGTCAAGGGACTTATGATTGAAAGCTATCTTCTTGACGGCGCGCAGTCAATATGCCCAAATCCCGTACCGGGCAAGTCCTTTACCGACCCATGTCTTGGCTGGGAAAAGACGGAGAGGCTTATTTACGACATAAGAGAGGCGCTTTAAATTTAAAAGAGCGACGGAATTTTCCGTCGCTCTTTCTTTTTCTTTTGTTTTTATCCGACAAGACCGGAACGCTCGATACCCTGTACGAGATACTTCTGGCAGAAAAGATACATTATAACGAGAGGCGCTATAATCATAATACCTGCTGTGTTCTGTATAACGTTTTCGTAAAGAGCCTTACCTGCGTAGTTTGTCTGAAGCGATGAGGGGATGCTTGCGATAAGGTCGGGCATCATCCACATCTTATCTACACCGGTAAAGAAGAGCTCGGTGTAGAACTGGTCGGTCCACTGCCAAGAGAATGAGAACAGGAATACCGTTATCATCATAGGCACGGAAAGGGGCAATATTATCTGGAAGAAGGTGCGGAAAACACCCGATCCGTCAACGTATGCCGACTCCTCAAGCTCATCGGGAACTCCCTTGAAGAACTGACGGAGAAGATAGATATAAAGTCCGTTTTTGAAGGCTATACCGCCAAGGGACATTATAATAAGAGGTGTAAAGGTGTTCTCAAGATGAAGACCTTGACCGAATATCAACTCGAAAATTCCGGGAATACCCGTCGCAATTACTACACCGGGGTCAAACGCGGTGAAGTGCTGTACCAACGCAAGCTCAAGTGCGCTGTGAGGGATAATCATTGTAACGACAACGGTAGCCATTACAAGACCGTTACCCTTAAACTTGAACTTAGCAAGACCGTAGCCTATAAGGCAGGCAATAAAGGTCTGAATAAGAGCACAGAAAAGCGAGAGCAAAAGAGTGTTGATAAACGCGGTAAAGTACGCGTTATCTACTATAATTGCGCGATAAATCTCAAGTGTGGGATTTTTAGGAATAAGCGAAACGGTAGCGTCTACGACGTCGGTTTTACTCATAAATGAGCCCGCAATCTTCGAGAAGAACGGGAACAGGATTACGTAGGAAACACCGAGCATCAGAATAAATCTGAATACGTTTACAACGCCGGTAATCCAGGTATGCGAGGTCTTAATTTTATTAAGAAGGCGTTCCTTGAAGGTAAGCTTTCCCTCATAGTCAACATGGATTTTATTCTTGGTTTCTTTC
>JAZNHD010000070.1:0-43212 GCA_045576815.1 Eubacteriales bacterium | reverse complement strand
TTGGTCTTTACAACACTTGGTCATCATATCAACCCGAGGACGAGGGCATTGTAATCGCCTACACCTCTGTTTACGGCAACACACGCCGTGCGGTAAATCTGCTTGCAGAAAAGCTGCGCGAGGGCGGTGCTCCTGCGGTTGCGGTGCACGACCTTGCAAGGTGCGATATGGCAGAGGCGGTAGAGGATGCCTTCCGTTACAGCAAGCTGGTGCTTGCAACCACTACCTACAACGCCGGTATTTTCCCGTTTATGCACGAGTTTATTACCCACCTTACCGAACGAGGATTCAAAAACCGCACGGTAGCGTTTATCGAAAACGGCAGCTGGGCACCTCTTGCGACAAAGGTTATGCGCGAAATGCTTGAGGACTCACAAAATCTCACCTTTGCCGATACGACGGTCAGAATTCTTTCCGCGCTTAATGACGAGAGCACAGGTAAAATCACGGAGCTTGCGGACGAGCTGTGCCGCGAATATATCGCTAGGAGGGGCGATGCGGCAAACAAGAACAACCTCACGGCGTTATTCAACATCGGCTACGGTCTATACGTCGTCACCTCAAACGACGGTCGTCGCGATAACGGCCTTATAGTCAACACCGTAACTCAGGTAACTAACACCCCGAACAGACTGGCTGTAACCATAAATAAGCAAAACTACTCACACCACGTAATCAAGCAAACCGGCAAGATGAACATCAACTGTCTTTCGGTTGACGCACCGTTTGCGGTGTTTGAGAAATTTGGCTTTGTAAGCGGTCGAAACGTAGATAAATTCAAGGACTGCGAGCCGCTTCGCTCGGATAACGGGCTCGTTTTCCTCCCGAGATACATCAATTCCTTTATGTCTCTTGATGTTGAAAACTACGTTGACCTCGACACTCACGGAATGTTTATCTGCAAGATAAGTGAGGCAAGGGTAATCTCCGACAGGGAGTCTATGACCTATGCCTACTATCATGCAAACGTAAAACCGAAGCCTCAGACCGACGGAGTAAAGGGATGGGTATGCAAGATATGCGGATACGTGCACGAGGACGACAACTTGCCCGACGATTTCATTTGCCCTCTTTGTAAGCACGGCGCTTCGGATTTTGAAAAAATAGTTTAAAACAACAGAAAATTGTAAATAATAATTAACAAATTACATTATTTATCAAAAGGAGAAAAATAAAAATGAAAAAATACGTATGTGATGTTTGCGGTTGGGAATACGATGAAGAGGCCGGCTATCCCGAAGAGAATATCGCTCCCGGTACTAAGTTTGATGACCTGCCCAATGACTTTGTTTGTCCCCTTTGCGGCGTAGGTAAGGACGAGTTCAGCGAAACTTAAATTTCATATTCTGAGGCGGTGCTACAGCGTCGCCTTAGACTTTTCGAGGAGGTTTTATGGATATAGTATTACTTACAGCGCTTGGCGTCGGCGGTGCAACCGTTATCGGTGCGCTTATCGGTTTTATATTCAGAGACGTGTCGCACAGGTTTTCGGATATAGTCTTATCCTTTGCGGCAGGCGTTATGCTTGCGGCGGCAATACTCGGTCTTGTTCTTCCTGCGGTTGAATACGGCGGCGACTGGGGTCTTCTCATTGCCGCTATCGGCATATTCACGGGTGCCGTGTGCTTAAATCTCGTTGATAAGCTCGTTCCGCATCTACACAAGATGGCGGGAATGGAGGACGAGGCGCACGGAAATTCAAGGATTAACAAGGTTTTTCTTTTCGTTCTCGCTATCGCAATACATAATCTGCCCGAAGGCATCGCCGCAGGTGTCGGTTTTGGCTCCGGTAACACCGCCGAGGCTCTCGTTATCGCAGGCGGCATAGCGCTTCAGAACATACCCGAGGGTATGGTGATTATAGCACCTATGCTTGCGGCAGGGGTTAAGCCAAAAAGGACATTCATTCTTGCGGCAATGACAGGACTTTTAGAGGTTATCGGCACTCTTATCGGATACTTTGCGGTCAGTATTTCTGCGGCTATACTCCCCTTTGCGCTTGCCTTTGCTGGCGGCACTATGCTCTACGTTATAAGTGATGAGATGATACCCGAAACCCACGCACACGGTCATCAGAGGGGCGCTACATACGCCCTGCTTTTCGGCTTCGTTCTAATGCTTGTGTGCGACGTTTTACTAGGATAATCGGGTAATTTGTCAAAAATGTTCAAAATGTGTTGAATTATGCCATAATTTGTGCTATAATCTTTCTATAAAATTCTCGCGGAGGCTATTATGAAGGCTATAAATTCCATATCGGATTATCAGGGAAGAATCAAAAATATTCTTATTACAAAAGAGGAGATTGATGTGGCTATTAAAAAAGCCGGGCGGGAGATTGACAAAATTTACGACGGCAGACCCATACTTCTCGTCAGCATTCTTAAGGGTGCTTTTGTATTTCTTGCCGACCTTGCGCGCGCCGTTACCGCCCCCTCGGAGATAGGATTTATGTGCGCGAAGAGCTATTACGAGGGCACAGTTTCCTCCGGCATCGTTCAAATCACGATGGATCTCGATCAGGATATAAGCAAGTATCACGTGGTTATAGTCGAGGATATAGTTGATACGGGCAGAACGCTTAAGGACGTGGTAAAGCTCCTTGAGGCGAGAAATCCTATATCTCTCAGAGTAATAACCCTCCTTGACAAGCCCTCGAGAAGAATAGTCGACTACAATCCAGACGTCTCGCTCTTTACCATTCCTGACCACTTTGTTATCGGCTATGGTCTTGACTGTGGCGAGTATTACAGAAATCTCCCCTACATAGCAGTATATAGCGAGGAATAACTAAAAAAATTAAGCGGTCTCCAATGCGGAGGCCGCTTTTTGTATTACTGTGCGCCCGAATACTGACTGTTATAAATTTTAGCGTACAGTCCGCCGGCCAAAAGAAGCTCCTTGTGCGTGCCGCGCTCGACTATTCTGCCTCGGTCGACGACGAGGATAACGTCAGCATTCTCAACGGTTGAGAGCCTGTGCGCTATGACGAATGCCGTTCTGCCGCGCATAAGATTATCCATAGTTGCCTGAATAATAAGCTCGGTGCGGGTATCGACGTTGCTCGTCGCCTCGTCTAGAATAAGTATCGGGCGGTTTGAAAGATAGGCGCGTGCTATCGTGAGCAGCTGCTTTTCTCCGCCGCTTATGTTTGTGCTATCCTCGTTTATAACAGTGTCGTAGCCATTTGGGAGAGCATCGATAAAGAGGTCGATATGCGCGTGGCGCGCCGCCGCCATAACCTCATCTCGCGTTGCCCCCGTCTTTCCGTAGGCAATATTATCGTACACCGTTCCCGAAAACAGCATAGTGTCCTGAAGCACCATACCGAACCTCTCGCGCACGTCGGAGCGGTTCATCTTTCTTATATCCTCGCCGTCAACGAGTATGCGTCCCTCGCACGGGTCGTAAAAGCGCATTAGGAGATTGACTATCGTCGTTTTGCCACTGCCCGTCGGGCCGACTATCGCTACCTTCTCGCCGGGTCTTACGTGAAGATTAAGATTTTCAATGAGAGGCTTATCCTCGGTGTACGAAAAGGAAACGTTGTCGAATATAACCTCGCCGCGCACCTCGGGCAGCTCCTCACTTCTCTCACACTCCTCCATCTCCTCGCCGTCAAGGTAATCGTATACCCGTCTTGCAGAGGCTATAGTGGACTGCATCATAGACATACCGCTCGCTATCGATTCAAGCGGTCCCGAGAAGAGCTTCGTATACATAATAAATGCCACAAGGTCGCCTGCGCTTATCCTGCCCTCTATCGCAAGATAGCCGCCTATACCGCAGATTGCAATATATGCCGCGTTATTTACGAGCGTGACTATCGGCTGAACTATGCCCGAAATGAGAAAGCCACGCCTTGCCTTTTCGGAATAATCGTCAACAAGTGTGCCGTAGCGGCGGTTTTGCACCGACTCGAGCCCGAATGCCTTTACGGTGTCAAAGCCCGTGAGGTTTTCCTCGCAAAGTGCATATACCTTGCCTGCAGCGGCGCGGCTCTCACCAAAGTGCTTTTCACTCCTCGCAGCAAGCGTACCCGACAGAAAAATTGACACGGGTACGAAGGTAATCACCGCGAGCGCCATAACGGGATTTACGGTGAATATGACTACGGTAATGAGAAGAAGCTTTATAACTCCGTTTATCAGCACTCCGAAAATATCGTGAACCGAGCCGCCCATAATGGAAACGTCGTTGGTCATTCGCGATATTATCTCGCCGTTTGGCGTGGTGTCAACCGTCTTGATGGGGATTTTCTCGATTTTAGCGCTCATATCCACGCGTATTCTACAGGTGAAATGGCGCGAGACCGACCAGTTCATAATATAGGTGGTGAGAAGCGCGAGCGTTGCTGAGATAATATAGGTCAAAAGCAGTGCCACCGTTTCGGTGATAAATGCCGCTCTGTCAATCGGCACGCTGTCGTTTACCGCATTGTAAATTCTGTCGGTTAGGCTGCCGAGCAGGTCGGGCGCTACCGTTGACAGCACGACTGAAATAAGGCTTATTATAACCGCGAAAAGCAGCCATAGCGCGATAGGGCGCGTGTCCTTCACTATCCTTAAAATCACGGAGAGTGCGCCCGCCTGCTCCTTCTTTTTTACTTTAGCCATTAATATCACCTCCTACGCTGTCCGCGCCAAGCTGCGAGGCGCATATCTCGCGGTAGATGGGAGAGGTGCGAATAAGCTCGCTATGACTGCCGACGCCCACTATCCCGCCGCCGTCCATAACGTAAATGCGCTCAGCGCGCATAGCGGTGGATACCCTCTGGGTGACGGTTAT
The DNA here is from genome assembly GCA_045576815.1 of Eubacteriales bacterium. Classification (GTDB taxonomy): domain Bacteria; phylum Bacillota; class Clostridia; order Oscillospirales; family CAG-272; genus UBA1740. Next base: position 38,424 of record JAZNHD010000070.1, on the reverse strand, counting down.
CTCGGTCTTGCCGCGCAGCCTTTCCGATAGCTTTTCCTTTATGACACTCTCGGTGAGAAAGTCGAGCGCCGAGAAGCTGTCGTCAAATATGTAAACGTCAGCCTCGCGTATAATCACCCTCGCCATATTTATTCTCTGCCTCTGACCGCCGCTGACGTTCCTGCCCATACCGACGATAAGATAGTCAAGCCCCTCCTCGTGCGAGGTGACAAACTCCTCCATAGCGCAGTCGGAAAGCGCGGAGAGAATTTTTTCGTCGTCCGCCTCGCCCGAGCCCATTCTCACGTTGTCGCGCAGCGTCCCCTCAAAGAGCATTGCGCGCTGGAGCGCAGGGGAAAAGTGGGCTCTTATCTCGCCTCGCGTAAGAGAGGAGTATGCCCTGCCGCCTATAAAAATCTCGCCGCTCGTCGCCGAAAAAAATGAAAGGAGCAAGCGGACAAGTGTCGTTTTTCCGCTACCCGTACCCCCGATTATTGCGACACGCTCTCCCTCCTTTACGGAGAGTGAGATATTTTTCAGCACGGGCTCGGAGCCGTCGGGATAGGTAAAGGTGAGGTCTCTCACGTCTATATCATAGCCGCCCTCGCGCGCGACGAGCGCGGTGTTATCCTCGGCAGGCATGGCGTGTATTTCGTTAATTCGTTTTATCGAAACACGCAGACGCGGCAGCCACGCGATAGTCCAAGAGAGGTTGAGCAGCGCGCCCGATATAATCGCGACGTACTGAACGACGGCAACTATATCTCCCGCGTGAGCGAGGACACCGACCGCCGCCCTCTCGCCTGCCACGAAAATCATCGCGACCATCGCGATATTCAAAAGCAGCATTGCAAGCGGGTCAACAAATCCGCCGCGCACGTTGGCGCGTATCATATATTTCGCCATCTCCTCGGTGGCAAACCTCGCTCTCTTATGCTCGCGCGCCTCGTTGTTGAAGGCTCTTACGACGCGAAGCCCCGAGAGTCTTTCTCTTACTATTTTGTTCTGCTCGTCTACGTAGTGGTCGGACTTATCCCACATAGCGTAAAGCGGCTTTGTGAAAAAGAATATGACGACTACGACGGGCAAAATCCCGAGTATAAAGACGAGCGACAGCACGGGGTCTGCAATAAAGGACAGCACCGCCGAGCCGACAAGCATCACGGGCACGGTGACTAGCGTATAGACGAGGCTCGATGCCGCGCCCTCGATGTTGAATATGTCGTCTGTCGCCCTCGTCAGAAGCCCCGACGGGCCAAGACGGGAGTAGTCGCCGTAGGAAAGCGAGTTTATTTTTTCAAAGGTTGCCCGACACACATCGCGGGTATAGCCCGAGGTAACGCGCGTGTTTATTTTGTTCGCTATTAGGCATGAGCCGACGGAAAGAAGCGCGAGCGCGAGCATCAGCGCCGCCGAACCGAGTATGACGGCAAGGTCGCCCTCTGCAATTCCCCTATCGACTATTACGCTCATTACGTAGGGCATGAACAGCCCCATCAGCATACCGATGGCATCGGTCACGGCAACTGTGATAAGCGCTTTGCGGTATGGCTTTAAAAGTAACAGTAGTTTTTTCATTTTCTCTTTTCATCTCTTTGTTTTTCTTTTCCGAGGTAGAGTGCGCGACGGGGGCAAAAAGACAAAGGGAGTCCCCGACGCACCAGTCGGGGACTCCCAAAACGCAAAAAGCCTATAACAAGAGCTTTACGCGAATATATCCTCGGAGGCGTGTACGCTTACGTTGTTTTTTCTTGTGCTGTTATTACAAATGGTCATTGTACCGTCCTCCTTTCTTTCGTTTTTTCTATTGTAGCACAGGAAAATCTAAAAGTCAATAGAATTTGGAATTTTTTCAAAATATTGCAAAAACCTCCATGTTGTAAACCACAGTTGTCATTTTAATACGACCATCTTATGCTTATAGTAATTAGAAATAGAAAGTGAGGAAGATATTTCTTCCTCACTGATTTTTGTTTTTTAACTATTACAACACGCCGAGCCCCGATTATCTTTCGGGAACTATGAGTCCGTAGCTGCCCGCCTTTCTCTTGTAAACGACACAGACATCACCGGTTTCGGAGTCGGTAAAGGCAAAGAAGCTGTGGCCGATAAGGTTCATCTGAAGTATTGCCTCCTCGGGTGTCATAGGCTTAAAGGGAAAGGTCTTGACTCTTATCTCAAAATCCTCTTCCTCGGCATACTCGTCGTCATCGTCCTCTTCTATCACGAAGGCTCCGCGCTTTACCATATTTTCAAGGCGGGTCTTATTTTTTCTTATCTGGCGTTCAAGCCCTTCTACAGCGCGGTCAAGCGCAGTGAGGAAGGTGTCAGATTCCTCTTCGGAGCGGAAGGTCGCCGCCCCATAATTTACGGTAATTTCGATGATCTTTACCCCCTTGCGAACTCTGCATGTCACGAATGCCTCGCAGTCCTCGCCGAAGAACTTATCAAACTTCGTAAGCTTCTTCTCAATAGAAGCCTTTAAGCTCTCGCGCACGCTCATCTGCTTTCCGTAAATCGTAATTTTCATAACTGTATGTCCTTTCGCGGTTTTACCGAGTTCCACTCGGCAATTACATTATATCATACTTTCTGTTAAAAATAAACAGTTTTTAATAATTTTTTTATATTTTTTTGATAACAATGTACAAATAGTAAACTTTGACTCAGCTTTTTCGAAAAGGATTGACAAGGTGTATATTTTGTGGTAAAATAAAAAGTGTGAGTGCTGCGGCACTCACACTTTTTATTTATATGTCTATATCTCTATTTTCAAGCGCCGCAAGTCCCTCTCGAAATGCGCGAGCGCCAAGGAGTCGCTCATTCTCGTTTTCGCTCTCAAGCAGAGGCAGAAGATTTCTGAAAAGCTCGCCCTTAACAGACATATCACGCTTAAGATACTCGGTACCGTAAAGAGGCAGCGTATTATCCTTCATATCAAATGAGTAAAGACCGAAGGTGTCACCGCCAAGCCCTCTTGGAATAATGAAGCGAGGGTCAACGTAGCCAACCAAGACTATACGAAGCGCGGTTTCCACTCCGTACTTTTTTTCGCTTACAACGTGGCTTATGCGGTTGATAATCTCGTTTGTGTTATCAATACCGGTGATGTCTATCGTCTCAGTTTTAAACTCAACGTTTCCAAAGGTCATGGTCTTTGCGTCTATTGATAGCTCACCGCCGTTATAGCGCACCGATATGAGCTTTGCTCCGCCGATGCCGGGATTATCAAATCCGGTACACTCAAGAGCGCCGGCATAGCTGTACATCGAATCCTCAAGGCTCGTGAAATCGCTGCCCTCGTGCCTGCCGCCAAAGGCATAATAGTCGGCGCCGAACCTCTTAAGGTCGGAAACCGACACAGGACAGTCAACAGAGTCAATCGCGCCGTCAAGGTCGGCGTAACCGCAAACAACGTTTATCTTAGACACGTCGTCAACGTGCTTATCGGAAAACGGGTTTTCAGCAAGCTCGGGACCTGTAAACGCCCAACCGTAAACCGTCACTCTGTCGTCCTCAAAATCGAAACGGTCAAGAGAAGATTTTGTAAAAACATGGCAGTTATCCGGAAGTCTTGACGATGTATATATGGGATTGTTTTCGTAAAAGTCGTGCTTTCCGGGAGCGATAATGAAAACGGTATCCGGACAGGAGCGAAGCTCTCTTATAATAGCATCAGCGGTACTGCTCGTCGCATACTCAGTATCAAAGAGGTCGCCGCTTATAAGACAGTAATCAATCCCGCTGCCGCGCACGTACTCCATCATTCTCATAAATGTGGCGCGAAGGCCCCTGCGGCGCTCGTCGCACTTTTCGGGTGAAAGCCCCTCATACGGTGCATCAAGATGCACGTCGGCACAGTGAAGAAATTTGAGCTTGGTACCCTGCTTTTCGCTCATTACGCTTCTCCTTACAAAAATTCTTTACTATTACAGTATAACACTTACTTCTCTCTTTTGCAATAATTTTATCAAAAAAACTTGAAAAATGTATTGCAAAGGGCGGTAAAGTATGCTAAAATATTAATTGAATAAAACGGGGCAGAAATTGCACTTCGTCCCCCTACTCTTGGAAAGGAAGGACTCGTAAATGCTAAATCTCGCCGTAAGAAATACGGGAAAACTGATACGTGAAAAATCAAAGGCGGAAAACGTAAGGCTCGGTAGGCTCTTTACAAAAAAGGATACGGCGGCTCTTATGGCAGAGATGCTTGAGTTAGACTCCGCGAAAACTGCGTACACGGTGCTTGACCCCGGAGCGGGCACCGGCATTTTGTCTGCGGCCGTAGTTGAGGCAATTTGCAAGAGGTGCAAGTCCTGCCGCCAAATTTTCCTGACCTGCTACGAATCTGACGAGACCTTTTTGCCGATGCTCAGAGACAATCTTGAGAGAATCAGAAAAAAGGCGCGTCACGACTACGATGTTAAGCTCTTTGTAACGGTTTATGACGAGAATTACCTTACTGACTCCAAAAACCACTATACCGTTACCTTCTTTGACGCGGTCGAGGACAAGTACGATATCATAATCGCAAATCCCCCGACAGAGCTCGTCACAAAGGACTCACCCGAGGCGATCGCCGTTGGCGGTGTCACCCAGCTTAAAATAAGTTCGGCATTTCTCTTTGCACGTCTTGCTGCAAGACATCTTGAGGACGGCGGCAGACTCGTTATAATGCTACCGACGACCGTCGCCAGCGCCTCTCAGCTTACCGGCTACCGCAAAGAAATGGCAAAGAGCCTCTCGCTTACGGGCATACACCTTTTCGTCGGCAAGCAGAAGAATGCGAAGCGTGCAATACCACTAAAGAAGAATATCATTTTAGCATACGGAAAATGCGAAAAGCCTGCAATAATCACGGTAACGACCTCAACCGACAGCGGAAAGAGTAAAGCAATGCTCCCGCCTCTCGATTATGATTTTGTAGTTGACAAAAACGATGGTACACTCACGCTGCCGAAGAGTGTCGAGGATACTAAAATTGTAAAATACATATCCGGCTTCCCCGAGACTCTCTCAAGTCTCGGACTCAAGATTTCTACCGGCCTTGTTATCGATTCGCGTTGTGAGGGTCTTCTTTTCACCGAGCCTATCAAGGGTTCTGTGCCGCTTATCCGTCCCTCTGCCATCAAGGGCGGTACTATAAGCTTCCCGCTTCCTATAAAAAAACAATACATTGCTCCGATAAGCCCGGGACTTATGCAAAAAAACAAAAACATGGTCATCATCAAGCGCGTACCTGCAAAGAGCGACGAGCGATTTATCAATTCCGCAATTTATCTTGCCTCACAGCTGCCCGCTTACCGCTATATCAGTACCCACAATAAAATTAACTTCATCGACACCAAGGATAAGTCGAGCGAAATGTGCGCAAGACTTGCGTTTGGTCTCTTTGCGCTTCTTAACTCCACGATTTACGACAGATACGTGTCGATAGTCTCTAAATCAAAGCAAATTAACGCAAAGGAGATGCGCGAGCTACCGCTTCCGCCGAGAAATCTAATCGAAAATATGGGTATGCGACTTATGGCACTCCGACAGACGTGCGTTGCCGCTTGTGACCAAATTGTAAATCCAACTTTACATATTATAGAGAAATAAGTAAAAAAAAGAGAGGCTCTCGCCTCTCTTTTTGTTTGTTATTGACGGAAAAATTTGCGAATTCTCTTTACTTCTGGAGAAGGTGAACTGCAAACCCTGCAATCTCATCCTTAAAGTAAACGAACTTCGGCTTGCCGGTCTTATCGTCATAGGTTACACTCGACTCGTCGAACTCGAAGCCCATTCTCTTAAAATAAGCCATAGCTCTGTCAACGAAGTTGGTACGGATGCCTATATGACCGCATCTGCCGGGGCCGCGGCCGTGCATAAACTCAAACGCATCACCTGCAAAGGTGGACTTGCTAGTCTCTCTCGTGGTCATGCCGAACATAACTTCAAAGAGCTTCGCTGCACGGGTAGCCTCTTCCTTGTTTTCAGTGTTGATGCCCATATGAATGAATTCAAAACCGAGCATCTTTTTTACAGCATTCTTCGTAAGAGCGGTAATCTCATCCCACTTTTTTTCCTTCACAAGCTCATCTTTTACCATAAATGAACCGCCGCAAGCTACTATCTTATTAAACTTGAGGTACTCAAGAAGATTGTCTGCATTTATGCCTCCTGTAGGCATAAATGTAAGCTGACCGTAAGGAGCAGCCATAGCCTTAAGCATCTTAAGCCCGCCTACTGCCTCTGCAGGAAAGAATTTGACGGTGGTAAGACCAAGCTCAAGTGCCGCCTCAACATCAGAAGGGTTGGAGCAACCGGGAAGCATAGGCACTCCCTTAGAAAGACAGTAAGAAACCACCTTAGGATTAAGTCCGGGGGAAACGATAAATTTAGAGCCTGCTGCTATCGCGGCATCAACCTGCTCGGTGGTAAGCACCGTGCCTGCGCCGACAAGCATCTCAGGATATGCCTCGGTTATGTTCTTAATAGCCTCGGCCGCACACTTGGTTCTGAAGGTTATCTCAGCTGCGGGAAGGCCGCCGTCAACAAGCGCCTTTGCGAGCGGAACTGCATCATCGGGATTCTCAATCTTGATAACGGGAATGAGGCCAATGGAGTAAAGCTCCGAAATCATAGAGTTATTCATTTTCTATCTCCTTAAAATTATATTGGACAATATAATTATACATTATATTGCTCTCCGCAGGAATTGCATAAATTGACATCTAAATTGTCAATATTGACACAGATGACATTAAAAGCACCCCCCTATTGACAAAACGCTTATTTTGTAATATAATTATTCTAATAAATTAGAGGAGATTAGCAATGAAGAAAAAAGTTGCCGTCCTTACCGACGACGCATACCTTTATCAGAAAATACATCTTATTCTTTCGCCCGATTACGTGTGTGAAAGGATTTACGACGCGCTCGACGGTAGCTATGACCTCTATCTTTTCGATGCACGGGGTGGGGGAAAAGCTCCTTCAAGCACTCTTACCGTCAAGATGTCTTACACGGGAGACGGATTAAAGATTCCCTTTGCTCCGTCGGATTTGATGGCACTCGTCGAAGGAGTTGACAAAACACCGCAGCTTTCGCTTGGCGACAAATGCGCCTATTTCAGAGGCGAGACTGTAAGACTTTCCGAGCTTGAACATGCTCTGCTTTCCCTGCTTGTAAAAGCAGGCGGCAAGTTTGTCTCCCGTGAGGAAATTCTCGAGGGGGTGTGGCGCTCAGAAAAAGGATGTGGAATAATCAACGTATACGTGCATTATCTACGCGAGAAGCTGGAGAGCTGCGGTGAAAAGGTCATAATCTCCTCACGCAGCCACGGCTACAAAATAGATGAAAGATTTTTAAGAGAAGGGGGCAAGGCATCACCCGTGTGAAATTAATTCGTACGGTGATTGTAAAATATGCTGAAAATTTTAAGATGCGCGCTCCACGCGCCACATCACGAAGAAATCAAAGAGCAATTAAAGTCCCGCACCAAAAAAAAGCTCCCCTCCTACCTTATCGTTCCCGAGCAGGCAACGGTGCTCGCCGAGGCCGAGATGTCGCGCGAGCTGCCGGACTTTGCTCCTCTCTTTTTTGAGGTTACAAATTTCACAAGATTTGTAAACACTGCCTTTCGCTCACTCGGAGGGCTTGCGGGCGAATACTGTGACAAGGGTCGACAGGCACTCATAATGTGGCGAGCTCTTACCGAGCTCTCTCCTGCCCTTTCCGCAACGCGCGCAAGGCGCGAGATAACCCCATCGCTCGTAGAGGCTATGCTTGGCGCAGTATCCGAAATCGACAATGCGGGTGTTATGCCCGCCGAGCTTGTTGCGGCCTGCAAGTCAGGCGCTGTAACAGCGGACGGCAGACTTTTAGGAAAACTCACCGATATATCGAAAATTTATTCACTTTATAAAGCTCTTCTTTCAGAAAAATACGCCGACCCGTCCGGCGACGTATCCGAGATGATAAGGCGCCTGCGAGAAAATCCGAGCTTTCTTGTTGGCACCGAGATATTTATCGAAGGCTTTACCTCGTTTACCGAGTCACAGTATCTTATTATCGGCGAGCTTGCTAAAAGATGCGAGGTAACGGTACACCTGCCTATACCGAAGGCACGGCCCGACGCCTTTGAATACGAGGAAATACGCGAGACCGAAAGACGTCTTACCTCCTCGGCAAGACGGGTTGGCGCCGATATAAAGCTCATCTCTCTGGACGGCAGAGGCAGTGTGCCCGAATCGATAGCCGAGCTTGCTGACTATCTCTGGCAGAGCGGCACCAATGTAAAAATTGAGACCGCCAGTGATGAGATACGCATATTTGAGGCAACCACTACCTTTGAGGAGTGCGATTTTATTGCCGCTGACATTAAGGCGCGAATTATCAGAGGTGCGAAATACTCGGATTTCGCGATAATTATGCGCAACACAGAAAAATACGATGGCCTGCTTGATACGGCTCTTGCACGCGCGGGGATTCCTATATTCTCGTCAAAGCACACGCCACTAGACGAGCACGAAGCAATAAAGCTCATATACACCGCCCTTGCGGTATGCAGGGGGGGATTTCGCCGTGAGGACGTCATAGCCTTTACAAAATGCGGTCTTTCGGGTGTTAGTGCCGAGGCGTGTGACGAATTTGAGATGTACGTCAACCTCTGGCAGATAAACGGAACGCGCTTTACCGACGGTGCTATATGGAATATGAACCCACTTGGCTACTCGCAAAGGCGCCTTCCCGACACGGACGAAAAGCTAGTAAGAATAGCCAAAACAAAGGAGTCTGTAATCGCGCCTCTGTATCGGTTGTCCGAAAAAATGAAGGGTCTTTCAACCGTAAGAGAATACGCGACGGCGCTTTACGAATTTTTGGCATCGCTCTCGCTTGCCGACTCCCTTGCGGCACGGGCAAAAAAGCTCGTAGAGCTTGGAGAGTCGCTTGCCGCGGAGGAAACGGCACGGCTTTGGAGCTTAATATGCAATTCTCTTGACACGCTCGTCACTGTAAACGGCGACACGGATACCGACCTCGAAGGCTTTATAGCTCAGATAAAGGTTCTGCTCGCCTCTCTTTCGGTATCGAGAATACCATCCTCATCGGACTCTGTAACCGTGGGCACGGCAGATGCCCTAAGGCTTACAGGCAAGCCCCATGTCTATCTTATCGGCGTTATAGCCGGCGAATTTCCAAGCACAGTTAAGGAAGCGTCTTATTTTACCGAGCGCGAAAAGGCGGTGCTCTCCGAGGCAGGACTCCCGATAAGACCCTCACTCACCGAGGACAGCGCAAGAGAGCTCTTTATCTTCTCAAGAGCCTTAACCTATGCAAGAGAGAGCGTTACGATAAGCTACGCAAGGACCAACACGAGATACAAGCGCACCGATCGCGGTGACGTAATAGACAAAATAATAAAGCTCACGGACGGAAAAATTTCGCCCGTGAAAATTTCAGAGCTTTCCTCGGGAAGAAAAATTTATACACCGGAAGATGCCCTGATTTCAATGGAAGAGTCGCATGACGGAAAGGCAATAAGAGAAGCGCTTGAATTAGCAGGCTACGAGCGCGAGCTGGCACTCAGTGACTCTTCAGTCGAAAACCGAAATCTGAGGCTATCAGATGCCGTAACAAGCGAAGCCTTTGGCGGAAAAATTGCGCTTACTCAATCAAGAATAGATAGCTTCGTCGGCTGTCCCCTAGGACATTTTTGCCGATATACCGTGAGACTCTCTGAGGATAAGCTTGCCGCACTCGATGCGCCGGGCATAGGTTCTTTTATACACGCGATACTTGAAAACTTTTTTAGGGCGCTCTCTGACGAGGGGCGCGGTGCAGGCGAGCTTTCCGAGAACGAGCGTTATGAGCTCACAATGCGGGCTGCAAAGTCCTATATATCCTCGCTCGGCGAGTCATCTACCGAGGATAATCTCAGAGTAAGGACGAAAATATCGAGGCTTTGCCGTGCGGCACTTCCGGTGGTTGACGGTCTTTGCGAGGAGTTTTCCACCTCTCGCTTTACCCCCAGATTTTTCGAGCTTGCAATTCGTGGCGGTGACGCAGATACCCCCTCACCCGTGTCAATAAAAACGCCAGACGGCACGGAAATCTCTGTGTACGGAATCATCGACAGAGTTGACACCTATAAGCGCGGAGACGACGTTTTTGTAAGAGTTATAGACTACAAAACCGGCAAAAAGGATTTCTCACCCGAGGACCTTGACGAAGGCAAAAATCTTCAGATGTTTCTCTATCTTCGCTCGCTTATGGAAACGAAAAGCGAGAAATTCCGAGAAAAGATAGGCGCTACGGAAAAGTCCAAGATTCTGCCCGCGGGCGTCATATACGTAAAGACATCCATATCAGACGTCAAGGTGGATACCCATGACGAAGGCGAAGCGCAGCGCGCTGTGAAGCTCGCACAGGAGCGTGAAGGAATGGTGCTTGACGACAGCGACGTAATAGATGCCATGGGTGCAAGATACACTCCTGCCGGCACACCGGGCTCAGATGAGATATCTAAAAGAAAAAAGCATCTTCTATATACGGAAGAGAGCTTCGGTGCTCTTATGGACTCTGTTGAGAAATCCGTAATACGCGTTGCCGAGGGCATAAAGGGAGGCAATATCGATGCCAGCCCTCAGCGCTCCGGCAGCAAGGTGCAGTGCGAATATTGCGAGTTCAAGCCGATTTGCAGAGCAGCAGAGATTAATAAATAAAGCCCAGGGCAGAGGAAAATCCTCTGCCCTGTTGTTCTAAGTTCTGACAATTTTTCTCGCCACTATCTTAGGCGGATAGCTCATCATGACCTGTCCGTTGTAGAAAATCTCAACACGGTCTCCGACTTTCAGCTCCTCGCGGGATATCTTTTCGCCATCCAGTCCGAAATATTTCGTAGCCTCTCCGGTTATGACGATGTGAGGGCCCGATGTGTACTCGCTCTCGAGCACTCTGACGTAAATTTCCTCACCCACTGACAAAATCTCGGCAGTCATTTTGACCTTTGTATCAATGCTCACCTCACCTGCTACTGCCGCTATCGGAAAGACAAGGAGCAATAGTGCTGATATCATAATCTTTTTCAAAAAATCACCTCAATCTTATTTTTTCACACACTGATTGTTTTATTCAGAAGTGTAACAAAAGGAGCGAGATGGTCCCGCTCCTTTATCTACGGTAGTTAAAAGTGCAAAATCTCCCCTTGCGTCCTCTACTACCTTATACATTATATTTTTTCTTATATTCCTTATATTTTTCCTCGAAGCGCTCACTGCCACCCTTGACGTCCGCAAGGTACTTATGCATATCAAGCGCATCGTGCTGAGAAATTTCAATAACGCAGCTTGCAATATTCGAGCAATGGTCGGACACGCGCTCAAAATCATTAAGCAGGTCGGCAAGGATAAAGCCGTGCTCTATTGAGCACTCGCTCTTCTGGAGTCTGAGTACGTGACCTCGCTTTATCTTATCGCGGATATCGTCGACAACCTGCTCAAGCGGCTCAACGTCGAAGGCAAGCGCCACATCGTTATTTAAAAACGCTCGCTCGGTAACGTCAAGGATATCAACGATTGCCTCTCGCATAACCGAAAGCTCTGCTTGCGCATCGCTAGAGAAGGCAATCTTCTTATCTCTCATCTCCTCTGCCGACTCAAGAATGTTAACAGCGTGGTCGGAAATACGCTCAAAGTCACCTATCATATGAAGGAGCTTCGTAATCTGACGGGAATCGTTTTCACTTACGTCGCGGCTCGATATCTTTACAAGATATGTTCCGAGAGCATCCTCATAAGCGTCAGCCTTGTTTTCAAGCTCACGCACCGTCTCTGCTGCCTTAGTATCATAATTATCAAAGAGTGAGAGCGCACCCTTGAGAGCGCCTGTTGAAACAGCCGCCATAGTGGCTGTAACCTCTGTAGCTCTCGCAACGGCTATCGCAGGAGTCTCGAAAAGACGCTCGTCGAGAAGATTTGCGGTTTCAACCTCGTTCTTATCGTCCTTAATGGAGAGTCTGCTGAGTTTTTCAAGCTGACGGTAGAATGGACCTATAAGAGCAACGGAAAGTATCTTAAATATAGTGTGCACCGCTGCAACGCCCCACATATCTATGGGAGTGCCGACGAGAGTTGCACCATCAACCCACGAGGGAAGCGGGAAGATTGCGTTTATAATGTAGAAGAGTGCCAGCCAAACAACAACGCCTATAATGTTGAAGTAAAGGTGGATAAGTGCTGCACGCTTACCGTTTCTGTTAGCGCTGATAGAGGAAATCATGGCGGTAACGCAGGTACCTATATTCTGTCCCATGATAATCGGGATTGCCGCACCGTAGGTAATACCGCCGGTAACGGTAAGAGCCTGAAGAATACCAACCGAGGCAGATGAGGACTGAACTATCGCAGTAAGAATAAGTCCTGCAAGCACACCGAGTATGGGGTTTTCAAACATTGTAAGTATCGATACGAACGTCTCGTTCTCACGAAGACCGCTGACCGCACCGCTCATCATATCCATACCGAACATAAGTATAGCAAAGCCCATAAGTATGAAGCCGATATCGCGCTTCCTACCTCGCTTTACAAACATGGTAAGGCAAACGGCAATTACGGCCACAATGGGAACCCAAGTGTCAGGCTTTAGAAGATCTAGAGCATCACCAATACCCGAAAGACCGGTAAGCCACGCGGTAACTGCAGTACCGACGTTCGCACCCATAATAACGCCAACCGCCTGAAGCAGCGTCATAGTGCCCGAGGTAACAAAGCCGACTACCATAACCGTCGTAGCAGACGATGACTGAATAATAGCGGTAACGCCAAGACCGAGAAGGAAGCCGCGTACAGGACTAGAGGTCATCTTACCGAGAATTGCCTTAAGACTTGAGCCCGCGCTCTTTTTAAGCGAGTCGCCCATAAGGTCCATACCGTAGAGGAAAAGGGCAAGTCCTGCAACGAGGGGCAGAATAACGCCTGTCACAACGTCAAGAAAATTCATAAATTTCACCTTTCAATGTCAAATAATTTTTGCCAAATCTCAACTACTATATATTTTACCTCATTTTCTCCGAAATTGCAAGTTTTTTATTAAAATATCTTAAAATCCACAGTATACGACTTACCGCCCCCGAGGAAAACCCTCAGGGGCGGCGTTTTAGATTTAAATTTAATTATTTAGGTCGTAGGTACCTTTACGTTGCGAACATAAACATCGTCAAGCTCGATAGCCGCGTCGCTCTCTGCGACAACCTTCATCCACTTGAAGCTGCTTGCCGTAACACCGGTTCCGGTCTCATAGTCTGTACAAGTTGCGCCTACAGTCTCATAAAGCCCGTTCGGGTACTCAATCGCATCAACGGTTCTGTCGTTATATCTTGCGACAAAGTCGACTCTACCGTCACCGTAGTAGTAATCAATGCGGAGCTGAATCCACTCACCTGCGTCAGCTGTGAGGTTTTCGAAGATAGTGCTGCTACCGTCAACGCTCACGAGATTAAATACACCATCTCCGATTGCAACGAGCTTCACCGCGAGAATAATGTTTTCACTCGTATCGGTTAGTCCTATCGTCGCAACTGTATTACCTACGGTATAACCGGAGGCTCGAAGTTTAAGCTCGGTGTGATTGAAATTCTTAGTTACATAAGTACCGGTGTATTCCTTAGCCGTTAGAGTCGCGGTAGCACCGGGAGCAACGCTGTAAACGTTGTCGGTAGTAGTCTTATAGATATCATCGATTACAGAGCCGCCGGAGTAGCTGTCAGTATGCTCTGTTTCACGGTCGAAGTTATAATCACCGTCGGGATTTGATTTACTGTTGTTGTGCTTTATGCACCTCACGTTATCAATGTAAACGGTAGATGCCGCACCACCATATCCCCATATTTCTCCACTTTCAAACGGCATTGAATTGTAACCGGGATAATCGGCAGGATGATAATACCTGTTAACCGTTGATGTGTAAGTATTTCCGCCCTGCGTGAAGGTTATCTCTGCAACCTTGTCACTTGAGGTGGGGTTATTAATACCGGGATATACCTTGATTTTTACGGTAAACCAACTGTTTTTGTCAAGGCTTATCGTTTGTTTGGTGGTATCATCAACAACACTGGTTGTAGAATTATCACTGAAATAATTCTTAAATGTTATACTGCTACCGCTGCAACAAACATCCAGCCTTATCTGAGGATAAGAAAATTCTACCCACAAAAAGCTTCCAGACGATGCACTTTCAACCTTCATATCAAAGCCGAACTCATAGTATCTAACATCATCGTCCTGCTCAACAGGTATGAACTTAACGTAGTCGTTTTCGCCCGATGCATCAACAAGCTTAATCGTGCCGTTTTCAACGGAAACATTGGTGCCATCATAACGGCCTTCCTCCATCTCCGTGTTATCGCCATCGAAGGTCATAACGAGGTTTTGCGAGGTAGCCGCCTCGCTCTTGACGCGAGACTCATCCTCGGCGCCGAGGAGCGCCTTAAACCTATCGAGGTGGCTCGTCGGTATAACATTCTCCGCTTCAACCGCGTTACCAACGGAATCTCTCCACGTGCCATCAGTAAGAGTTACAATATCGCAATCGGTTTTATCAACATAGATTGCACCGACGTAAGTAGGAAGAACACCCAGACTTTCATGCTTGCCGCCGGTAAGAAGATAAAGGAGAAATTCACAGGTATCAACAGCAATAGTCGTAGCGTTTCCGTCACTCTCGGGAAGACCGAGCGAAACCGTCGGACCCTGCGATACGGTCAAGGTTCTGTCAACGAGATAGGAATACGCGCCGTCGCCCTTGTCAAAGTTATCAAGTTTTGTCCTCGTAACCGAGATAAGCGTTTCTGCGTTCTCTTTTATTGCTGCGTCAAACTCAGCCTTGATCTCCGCGTCATTTTTATACGTTCGGTAAAGGTCCTTCATCGCATAAAGCGGATTGTAAACGTCAACTATCTTTCCGACAGCAGCGGTACCAGTTGCTACTTTAATGGCGTTTTCGTATGCCAAGCCCGCATTGGGAAGCTTGGAGCCAAGACTGGCGTAAAGCGCACCGATTTTCATAAGAGCCGATACTGCATCGTAGTCGATTGCGTGATCCTCGTTGCCATTCAAATCCGCGCTCCAAAGACCGGTGGTCTGATCCTGTCTATCAGTGAACCACGACAGGCAGGTTTCGGCAAGGTTGTACCTCGCTATATCTGCCGACTGCGACACTATGTAATTACCAAGCGAGTAATAGTCGTACTTTCTATCTATGAGCTCGGCATTAAGATAAGCCACGAAATTTTCAGGGCTTTGGAAACGGTTGGCAATTACAGTGTTGTCCACTGCGGTTGCGATAATTTTCGATACTGCAACTGTCATAGAGGTTGTAAGCGGGAGAGTAATCTGCTTTGCAGTGCCGTTGTTTGCCTTATCAGTATATGCGCTGTTATGGAAGATTAACTCATTGCCGCCAACGTAACCGAACAAATAAAGCGCATTTACACTGCTCTGTTGGTCCCGCCCATCGCGAGAGTTGCTCACGTTCACGCCCCACTGAGGATGATAGAACTTGCCTTCTACACTGTTTTGCAGGCTCTGAACCCAAGAGGTGTATTTAGCCTCCTGCTCTGCTGTAAGAAGCTGGGCGCGCGGAAGACCAAGGGAAACGAGTATCGAAAGCGCGTGGGACGAGCTCTCAACGTCGGGCAGGAAACCGTAGTGGTCACGCGCGGAAATCGAGTAGTAGAACGCGCCCGTCTCGGGATCGTAAACCTGCGCTACCCATTCGTAGATATCAACAGCTCCAAGGTCTTGTGTCAACTGGATAAAGCTTGATGCCAGGGCGGCGTCTATCCCGTTATCAGTGAACCAACCTGCCATAACCGTTTCTGTCGAATCGCCAAACTGCGCGGTGAAACTTAGGCTTACAGGAGTCTCGGAATTTGCTGCCGCTGTCAGCGTAAAGGCTGCTGCCTTCCTGTCGTCACTCCATTTAGAGAACTGCATGTTTGGGGGCACCGCTGCGGTCACCGCATAGGTCTCGCCGGGAGCTACCGTAAGAGTGGTAGCTGTCGTGCCGTCGGTTACGTGACCGAGGTTTACAGTACCGCCCGACACGGTTACGGTCGTGGGAGCTGCGTAGTGTGCGACGTAGGTTTTAACTCCCGCCGTTGCGGTAAAGGTCATGGTCTGTGTAGAATTCGGAACCACTTCATCGTTGACAGTCCAGTAGAGGAACTTATATTTATCCTCGCTTCTATCCGCTGCGGTTATGGTGAACTCTTCACCTTCGGCATACTCGCCGCCACCTTCACCGCCGTCAACAGTAACGTAAGCTGAGCTGCCGTAAACTGCCGTGTACGTAACATTCTTGGCATCAGTGCCTACCGTGAAGGTGCGAGATGCTTCGTTGTACTTATTCCCAGAGTCGTCCTGCCAATACCGGAACACCTGCGAGTCCTTGGTTGCCTCTGCGACTACCGTATAGCTTTCTCCCGCAGAATAAAGACCTCTAGTAAAGCCGTCGGCAAGAACACCGTCAACAACTCTTATGTCAGCAAACTTATCAGTCGCAAGTCTGTCGGTGTTGTAGTCAAGCACCTTCTGCGCTATGCCGCCGTAGCGGAGAATATTTCTGTAAAGCTCCATCTGGTCGTCGGTGACAAGCTCGGGGTGCTCTGCCTCGTCCTCAAATCTGTCATAAACGTAGCGGAGCACGCTATACTTATGTACCTCGCTGTAGATAGTATTGCCGTTCTCATCCTCGAAGTAGGCTCTCATATAAATCGTTTCGCCTATTTCCTTAGCCGGTATGCCGTGAGAGCGTAAGTATACCATATTTTCGTTATACTGTGTACCGCTTACAGAAATGGTAACACCTATATCAATCGACGAAACCTTGGCGGTATATATTATAGCGTTGCTTTCCTTAATGTACTCTGACTGCGGAGCGTTCCAGAAAAGCACCTTGATTTTTGCGGCAGTTTCTTCAAAATCGCCCCCATCTCCAAGGTTAAGCTGCGCCGCGTAATAAACGTGCATAAGCTCCTCGTAGGAAACGTTATTGGCCACAATGTCTATGTAAGGATTACCGTCCTTATTGAGCGTTGCCGACACGTCGGGTACGCTCGGAGTCTCGTCTGCAAAGGCGAGAATTCCCACAAAAAGTGAAGCCAAAACAGCGGAGCACACGAGAAGCGACAGAACAAGCCTCCCTAGTTTTCCGTATTTTGTCGTCGTGTTAGTCGTCATTTTTTTAATCCTTTCATTAAGGTTAACTCACACCGTGAGTATGCATTAATTCTACTATAAATTAGTACGAAAATCAATACCGGAGTGCGATTTTCGTTATTTTGTACAAAAAAATTCTACTGTTTGCACAAAAGAAGCGGTGCGAAAAAAAGCACCGCTTCTTTTGATTATTCTACGGACAAAACCTCATATCCCGCATCAACAACAGCGCGGGTAAGCGCCTCAGCGTTACAGTTGCCAATAATTTCTGCCGTGCCGCTTTCGTGGCTGACCGTCACTGACGCAACTCCCTCTACTGCAAGAAGCTGAGATTTCACTCTGGCTTCGCAATGAGGACACATCATTCCGCGAATTTTGATTGTGAACTTCATATTATTTATCTCCTGTTTGGTGGGTTCCTGTACCCCCGTGTTAAGTTTTTTCGTATTTTTGCGTTTTTTATCCCTGCGCTCCTCCGCTCTCTTAAAGCCACTGAGTCCAAGCGCGTTCATCACGACCGAAAAGCTCGAAAGGCTCATCGCGAGCGCACCGAACATGGGGCTGAGCGACCAGCCGAAAAGGTGTGTAAATGCACCTGCCGCAAGCGGTATACCCACGATATTATAGACAAAGGCGAAAGCCAGATTTCCGTATATTTTAGAAAGCGTCGCTCTGCCAAGACGAAGTGCTCTCGGAACGTCGCGCAGCCTGTCACGCATAAGAACGACGTCTGCCGATTCTATTGCTATATCCGTGCCTCCGCCTATCGCCATTCCAACATCGGCACGTGCAAGCGCGGGCGCGTCATTTATACCGTCACCCACCATAATAACTCTGCCTCGCTCTTTGAGACGGCGCACGACCGACTCCTTACCATCCGGAAGCACTCCCGAAATTACTTCGTCTACACCTGCTTCGCGCCCAAGCGCTGTTGCGGTACGGAAATTATCACCGGTTAGCATCGTCACGGAAAGTCCCATTTCGTGAAGCTCCGCTATCGCCTCTATACTATCCTCGCGGAGCGTATCTGCCACGGCTATAGCACCGATAAGCATTCCGTCGTAAAGGAAAAACAGCGGTGTCTTACCCCCGTCGGCAAGCTTTTCGTAAAGCGAGCGAACCTCATCTGAAACGTGCGTTTTGCCACACAGAAAGTCAAAACTAGCTCCATAGGCCTCTTTCCCGCCAACGACGGCCTTAACACCTGCACCGGCAATTGCCTCGAAGTCCGAGACCTCGGAAATTTCGACACGCCCCCCTGCATAATCAACTATGGCACGCGCGAGAGGGTGCTCACTCGGATACTCAAGCGAGGCGGCAACATAAAGCAGCTCGTTTTCTCCGACACCCATCGGAATTACATCTGTAACGCCGGGCTCGCCCTTTGTGACTGTTCCGGTTTTGTCAAGCAAAACCACCGACGGCCTAGCCGAAAGCTCTAGCGCTTCAGCGCTCTTAAATAGAATACCGCACTTAGCCCCCACACCGCTGCCAACCATTACGGCAACCGGGGTAGCGAGTCCGAGCGCGCACGGGCAACTGATAACGAGCACGGCTATGCCTCTCCCGAGAGAATATCCAAAATTCCCGAGCGCTATGAAATTTATAACCATAGCAAGAAGCGCAATAGCCATAACAACAGGCACAAACACGCCCGAAACCTTATCGGCAACCTTAGCGATCGGCGCTTTGGTCGCAGTAGCGTCCTCTACCATTCTTATGACCGCCGCTATTGCGGTATCGGCACCGACCTTCGTTGCTCTGCAACGAAGAAATCCGCTTTTGTTAACCGAGGCTGCAAGCACAGAGTCGCCGACCGACTTATAAGCGGGCATGGACTCACCCGTAAGCGCAGATTCGTCAACGCCCCCCTCGCCAAAAATCACGATGCCATCGGTCGGAACAACGTCGCCGGGACGGATGATAAAAACGTCGCCCACCTTTATTTCTTCAATGGGAAGCTCACGCTCCTCACCGTCTGCTATAACAGTGGCGGTCTTTGGGGTAAGGCTTATAAGTTCCCTTACGGCATTCGTGGTTTTGCCCTTGGCTCTTTCTTCAAGCGCCTTGCCAACCGTGATAAGCGCGAGAATCATAGCCGCAGACTCAAAATAAAGCTCGTGAAGATAGTGGCTCGCAGAATCGGGCGAGCCGTGAACGTACTCAGCGCTCATAAGGAATATTATTGCTAAGCTATATATGAAGGATGCGCCCGAGCCGAGAGAGACGAGAGTGTCCATGTTCGGTGCGCGTCGCACAATCCCCAAAAAGCCGTTTTTAAAAAATCTCGCGTTTACCGTCATGACAAAAAACGAAAGAAGCATCTCTATAAGAGCTATGCTCATCGGGTTGTCCCGAAGCACTGACGGCAGCGGTGCGCCCCACATAACAAAACCCATCGATAAATACATGAGCGGTACGAGCGCGGCAAATGATAGCGCAAGACGCCATATCAGCGACTTGATTCCACTATTATGCAAACTATCGTTTACCTTTTCTTTTGTTTTTGGGGCATCTTCTTCAAGTGCGGCTTCGTATCCTGCTTTTGTCACGGCAGCAATTATTTCTTCACTGGTTGCCACACCGTCAACGCTCATCTTACCTGTCAGGAGATTTACCGAGCAGCTCTCAACTCCCAAAAGAGAGGATACCGCCCTCTCAACTCTTGACGAGCAGGCAGCACAGCTCATACCCTTTACGTTGTATTTTTTCATAATTTACCAGTCCTTCCGATTCAATAAACGCCTTCCGCTCTCACTATTCGGAGATCGGCTTAAACAGGATAAGATACTCACTTGCAGTATCGTCCAGCACAAATACGGCATACTCATAGCCTTTCCCTGTTACCGCTGAATCAAGTACGGTGTGAACGTCGACAAAATACTCGTATTTAACGGTAAGAGAAAAGGGAGCGTTATCTGCCACCGAAACTGCGAGGCTGCATATTTCGGAAAGCTCGCCCGGCTTGTCTATTATAAAATCGTACTCCGAACCACCGTAAAGCCCGCGCTCAAAGTGACGGTCGTTACCCCAAGCATCAGGCGCCCCCTCGGTTATACTCGTCCATACGGTGCTGTAGCGATACTCATTCTTATAATAACCTATAGGAAAAAGAAAGGAAATATAATCTGTAAATTCTGCACTGTCACCAAAAAATTCGCCGATTTCGCCATCAACAAAGGCATCCCCCGCGGTAGTATCAACGAGATACCACAACCCGTCGAGCTTTACGTAATTCCAAGCGTGTCCGACACCCGTAACAAGATTTTTACCAAAATCGCGCACGCATTCTATACCCTCTATTGCCGCGAAGAGAACGAAGGCCTTTGCCTTTCCGTCACATACCGCGCGAGAAGCCTCGAAGACACCCTCGAGATAGAAGCTGGTGTTTCTGTGCCAACCGTCATCATCTCCGTAATAGGTATCGTAATCGTACTCAACTGCCCAGGTGAGATATTCATAAATTGAAAGCAGCTTCTCGTAGTCAGTCATAGCATCCGTGACTATTTGTCGGAGGATTCTCTTTGCCTCAAGATAAAAGGTCTCTGCCTTTGAGCTTTCAGTCGGAAATGTAGGACGATAGCCGCGCGAGAGCGCCCACCATAGCTCCTCGGAATTATATACCGCCCACGTCTGTTCTACCGAATCTATCGGAAAAGCATCAAAGTCGGACGCACGCCGCGCCGAATCGGGAATAGATGCAAGACGGGCGAGAAGATTGCCGGGCAGGACGGTCATAGGGTCGTTTTCCTCGGTCTGATTAGCGAATTCTGACGCTGCATTTTCCAAATAGCTTATTTCAAACTCAACGATTTTAGGATTTGCTTTATAATAACGCATTCCTATCACGACGTGATTTGTCAGCTCAGCAAGAGTCCTATCGTTTTCAGGAGAATAATCCTCAACTTCGCTGTAATCTATAGTAAACTCATGGATATGCGCCATTATCGCTCTGCCAATAATGTCGTTTGCCTCAGCAACCGACGAAACCTTATATACGTTATCGTCTTTAAGCGAGGTGCTGATAGCATAACCCCCGCAGTTGCTTTCTATATCCGTGCTGTCGCTGATATCAAACCTGCCTCGCAGCTCCTCATAATCCGGCCAAAAGACGTCAAAATCAAATTCAATGCTAACAGGACCGCCACAGCTAAAAAACGACGGAACAAGCAAAATCACGAGAAGAAGGCACAAGAGCTTAGTCAAGAGCTTTTTCATGCGCCCTCCTCAATTAATCCTTGTTTTCGTAGAGCTCCTCAAACTGACGGACAGCACCGGCAAAATCCTCTATCGCGCCGTTAATTACGTCGGGGCTCGTCATATCTATTCCCGCAACAAGAAGACTTTCAAGAGGCGACTTAGAGTCACCGCACTTTAAAAATTCAATGTACTGCTTTACGTATTCCTGACCCTCGTTTTCAATACGCTTAACAATTGCCGATGCGGCGGAAATACAGGTAGCGTACTTATAAACGTAGAAAGAAGTGTAGAAGTGCGGTATACGCATCCACTCGTAGCTAATCTGTCTGTCACATGCAACACGCGGGCCAAAGTAGCGGCGCACAAGTCTTCTGTACGCCGAATTGATAACCTCGGCGGTAAGCGGCTCACCCTTTTCGATTAGAGCATGCATATCCCTCTCAAACTCCGCAAACATAGTTTGACGGAAGAGAGTGCCCTTATAGGTTTCCATAAGCTCGTTTAGTATATAGAGCTTCTCATCTCGGCTCGTGCTCTCGCGGAGCTTTCTGTGAGCGAGGAGCAGCTCGTTTACGGTAGATGCAACCTCTGCAACGAAAATGGTATAGCCGGAGTTATGGGGTTCGTTGTACTTTATTGAGAAATAGGAGTGCATAGAGTGTCCTGCCTCATGCGCTAGGGTAGATACTGAGTCAAAGGTGCCGTTATAGTTAAGAAGTATATACGGCTCGGTTGCCGGGCAGCCTGCACTGAACGCACCGCCGCGCTTGCCCTTCGTGGGGTATACATCAACCCAGCCTCGCTCAAGCAGCCCCGCGCGGAGAGTATTCGAGTACTCCTCACCAAAGATGCCGACTGTCTTAAGAACCTCTTCTACCGCCTCCTCGTAGGAATACTCGCGGCTCTCAGTAGCGATAAGAGGAGCATAAACGTCGTATAGATGGAGTTTGTCAACCCCGAGTACACGGCGCTTTAATTCATAGTAGTCGTAAAGCGCCGGGAGACCCTTTTTTACCGACTTGATAAGATTTTCGTAAATTGCGGGCGTTACCTCGTCGCGGAAGGTCGAGGCGGTGATGGAGTTCTTGAAGCCGCGCACCTTTGCAAGAGTGCAGCGCTCCTTTATGTGAGATGAAAGCATAGTTGCAAAGGTGTTTCCAAACTGCTCGTAGGTCTTATAAAGTGTGCGGAATGCGTTCTGTCTCACCTTGCGGTCAGAGCTCATAAGCAGCGGCACGTAGGTCGAATCGGTAAGCTCTATCTGCTTGCCGCCTTCACCGCGCGTCTTGCCGAATCTAAGGTCGGAATTCGCGAAAATGCTGCGAATATTTCCATGTGAGCCGAGAGCATCGCTAACCTTGGACATCAGTTTCTCGCACTCATCGGAGAGTGTGTGGGGCTTTTCCTTAAAGCACTTCTCTATCTGGCGGCGGAAGGTTTCAAGCTCGGGGCGCTCCTTATACCATTCTTCCACCTTCGCCTCGTCAAGACGAATAAGCGATGGGGTAACGAACCAGGAAGCCTCGCCTGCCATGTACGCAAGATTGCGCACCCGAGCGGAAAGCGCCTGCGATGCGTTGTCCGAGGTGTCGACGCTGAAGTTTAGGTTTGCGTAAGACCAGAGCTTTTCTATAATGAACTCAATATCTGCCGAGTCGCGCAGTGCGGCGTAAAGCTCATCGGCGCTTTTCGTCATAGTTTTCTCGTGAGCTTTAAAATCCGAAATCATCTTTTCTGCGCGCTTGTAATCCTCGGTGAAGGCCGCGGTGTCATTATAAATCACCGACAAGTCCCATTTGTATTTTGCGTCAATATCGCGTCTTTCCTTTATCATTTTGCTTGTCCTCTCTTTCATTTTTTGCGCGCAATATCGCGCGCAAAATATAATTATTAACTATATGGTAACAGAAAAAAGGGGTAAAAGTCAATAGCATTTTTCTATTTTTTAACACTAACCAAGCAGTACATCAAGCAAAATTATTGCCGAAAAGCCGAAAAGATAAGCGTACGCAACGCTATGGCGGAGCTCGCCCGTGTGTGACGAGGGTATCATCTCCTCATTTATAACGTAAAGCATAGTGCCTCCGGCAAAGCAAAGCGCAAACGGCAGTATGACACCCGCAAAAGATATGCCGAAATATCCAATAAATGTGCCTACCACTTCTACAAGCCCCGTCATAGCTGCATAAAAAAAGGTTTTTCCCGGCTTTATCCCCGCAGAAAGCATCGGAGCTATAATTACCATCCCCTCGGGAATATTCTGGAGAGCTATGCCGCCGGCAATCAAAAATGCCTCCTCGGGATTTCCCGTACCAAACCCCACGCCCGCCGCAATGCCCTCGGGCAGATTGTGAATAGCTATAGCTATAACGAACAGAAGAGTCCTGCGAAGCTCGCCATCTCCTTCGACGTCGGGATTTACGAGACTTGCGAGGCCCGGCACCGCTAAATCAATCAAATTTACAAATGCAGCCCCCACGAATATCCCTAAAATAGGAGCAAAAACGCCACCAATTCCCCACATTTCCGTCGAAATCTCCACTGCAGGCATAAGAAGTCCTATAACCGTTGCAGCAAGCATCACTCCTGCGGCAAACGAAGTTACAGCGTCGGCGCAGCGTCGCGCAAAACCGCGAAAGATGAAGCCTATCACAGCGCCAAAGACGGTTGAGCCGCCTACGCCGAGGGCTGTTAAAAATACAATTTCCAAAGTTCACCTCAAATTGATACGTATCGCCCCTTTATCATAATATGCAAAAGATTGTTTTTAAGTGAATAAAGCGAATAGAAAAGCAAAAACCGCCGGTTTGGCGGTTTTTTGTAAATATATGTTTTCTTTTACCTGTGTTTTGTATAAAATCTCGGAGGTATTATATCGTCGGAGGCAAGAGGGTCTACACTGCCCGAGCGCTCGTATATAAGGCGGATTGCCGACACAATTTTCCTCGCGTCGCAAAGCTGACACGGCGCGTCTCCGACAAATCCGTCATTTATAGCTCCATGATAGCGAAAGGCAAGCTCGTACTTATGAAACCTACACGATATATCCGGAGTATAGTCGGTGTAAAATAGGCGCATTTTTCGTCTAATAAGCTCGCCTGAAGCTCTTTTGACGGTGTATTCTGATAGCTCCTTTTCCATTCTGTTCGGTATCCCTGCCATCTCCTCTGCAGTGTGGATAAAGGTGTTTTTTGTCTGTCCGACACCGACAAGCAAAATTTTGCCGCCCATTCGGTAAAGGCTGCCGTAACAGCCATTGGGGGCTATGGGGGTGTCGATTTCGTCTTCAAATTTGGCAAGCTCGAGTGCCTTTTTTCTATCACCGAAAATCACCATAGAATGCGTGGGGTTTTCGGTGCGATATCCCCTAGGATCGACAGCTGCAACATTAGAAAACGCGCCGAGGCAGGTGTCGGGTGAGGATACGTCGAGCGTTACCGACGCATATGGGTTGTCGAGGTTATGCCATGTGTGCGTCGGTACGCAGAAGAGACCGCCCCGTGCGGTAAAATAATCTATCATAGCGTCAAGAAGCCCGAGAGAGCCGCCCTCTATATTTCCAACAGAGCGCATAGAGGTGTGTATCAAAACAATACTGTCTCTTGGTGCGCCGAGCCCCTCAAGGCTATCGTGTATGTCTTTTTTTGTGTAAATTTTATTTTCCATAATACCGCCCCTTTAGGTAATACACGTATTATACCACAGATAATAGGTTTTTTCAATAGAAAAACCGCCTCGTGTGAGGCGGCTTTGGTTTTTACTTATTATTCTTTTTAGCCTCTTCAAGCTCTCTTGAACGTCTGCCAATCTCTTTAAGCAGCTTAACCGAGGGCGCAGGAATTCTGCCAAGATAGTCGGGGCCGACGTTGTAAATTACGTTTACACCGTGGTCGTTGAGGTGAGTCTTTATGCTCATAAGCTCCTCAATGCTCTTCCAGTTGTTGTCAAATCCCTTGTAGCCCCATGTCTGGTTCATGGTGTAGCAGGCCTCAAAAAGACCTTCTTGGAACGAACCGTAAGGAACAGCGTTGTCGCCGAAAGAGCGAACGTCGCCAATACCGTTACCGATTCTCGAAGGCACAAGACAGTCGGGCTGATAGCTCTTTATGAAGTCATAGAGCTCCTGGCTCTGCTCGGGAGTGATGTCAGTGGGGTCATCACACCAAATGCAAAGAAGGTCACCGTACTTGGTAAGGAGCTCCTTAATCTGAGGTTTGGTCTTCTTCTCAAAGAGAATGGAGAAGTCCTTCTTGCTTCTGTCCGGGAAATCCCAGGTGTTAGACCAGTCGCAGTTAAAGCGGATGTCATGTCTCGAGTAGCCGCCGCCGTGCTCCTCGTGGAAGTCAAGCTCCTGCGAGTAGTAAAGGCCGAGCTTTATACCGTGCTTTCTGCAGGCCTCGGCAAGCTCTGCAACAACGTCTCTCTTAAAAGGGGTAGCGTCAACGATGTTGTAGGAGTCGACGTCGGACTTAAACATTGCAAAGCCTTCCTGATGCTTTGCGGTAAATACTATGTACTGCATTCCCGCTTCCTTGGCGAGAAGCACCCACTCCTCAGCATTGAAGTATATGGGATTAAATACCGTTGCAAGCTGTTCGTACTCCTTAATCGGAATCTTGTAGTAGGTCATAAGCCACTCGGAGGGGAAGTCGGTTCTCTCACCCTTCCACTCACCTGCGGGAACAGAGTAAAGTCCCCAGTGGATAAACATACCGAATTTTGCCTGCTTATACCATTCCTTGTTTGTCATGATTTTTATTCCTTTGCATTTGTTTTTTGCGATTTCGCTACGACTATTATAGCACACCAAAACCCAATTGTAAATAGACAAACTTTGATTTTTTGATATTTTAAGTTCTTTTTTGATATGCAAACAAAGACCCTGGCAGAGAGACAAAAATGCGGGAGAAGCAGCACCCGCATCTTTATCATCTTTATATTTGATTAAAATGTAACCGTAAAGAGATTACCGCGCCAGTCACTGTAGTAGCAGGTGTCGCGATAGAAATCTATAAGCTCAGGCTCCTCGAGAATGCCAAGCGCGGTGAGGTTAAAGGTTTCCTCACGCTTTTCTTTAAGGTCAACTATGCGGAGTGTCGGCAGATTAGGCTCAGAAGTAAATCCTTCCACGGAATAAAGCTTGCCTCCGTGAATAATTCCGCCCTGGATGAAACGGGCATACGCACCGCTAAAGGTATCACGGATATCCTCCTTATTAAGCACCGTACGGCATACGCCAAATCTCGCGTCCATCTCACCTTCACAGACGTCGGGAGTGTCAAAGCGAAAATATTTTGTACCGCGCTCCTCGTTTATCATAGTATATGCCCAGAAGGCGCCGTCGTCAGGGTCGACGAGGAAATTGCCGTAAGGGCGCACGCCGTGCGACTCTTCTGCCGCGCGCCAGAGCTCCACGTCATCGGTGAAGCCTATCTCAATAAGCTGCACAAGTGTTGACCTGAAAACACCGCCATCGCAAACAATGCGATAAACACAGGTAACGCCGATGAGCTTATCCTCAGATTTAGCATAGTTATTGTAAACATTTGTGTACAAAAGCGGGTATTTATCGTCCTCTTTAAAGTATTTAGTACCGAAGCACACAGAATTGCTGTGAGGACAAACAAGCTCTGCCTTGTCGAGCACAAACTCAGCCTTTGGGGATACCTCACCGGAAAGCGCGCTTATATTATAAACCGAACAGATGCCCTTAGCGTCAATGCGAAACAACTCCCCATCCCATATCGCGCCATCCTGCGCCACTGCTATGTTAGCTATCTTATTAAATTCCATAAAAACACTGCTCTACGAGTTATATTCGTATAATTTATATAGCTTTTTTGAAATGCCGCCTGCGTAGATCAAGCGAAAAAGCCTCTTTTCAAAGCCTTTTAGCTCACCGACAAGTCGGGGTGGCGTCATATTGCGCTCTCGGACAAAGAATAGCCCTGTATCCTCTTCAAAAACCTGTGGACCTGCAACACCGAAAATCTCACTGACACCGACCTCTTTTACGGGGTTTTTAACCTTCGACATCTTTGCTGCAAAGGGTGTGTAGCAGTCAACGAGGAGTGACACGCTCTCGAAATGCTCGGCAATGGCACGAAGCGTTTTACACAACTCACGGTTTTCAAGATACATAGAGACACCCTCTAAAACTACGGTTGCGTGATGCGACCTCGGTGCTTCTCCCAGAAAACCGATGTCTCTGATATCAGACGAAATCATGCGGTAGCTCGCAGATTCGGTAAAGTAGCGCGCCCTCTCGCTTATAACCTCTGGAAAATCCACGTCATACCAAGACACGTCTACACCTACACGCAAAGCTCGGCTGTCAAGCCCTGCGCCAAGGTGCAAAACCACGGTTTCCGGATGACAGGCTATCTGCTCACGCACAAAGTCGTCAAACACTCTCGCGCGCATCGCCATATAGTAAGCAAGATACTTTGAGCGAGACTTTCTGCCAAGAGGAAACTTTACCTCTTCCCATATTTTCTCGGCACTCTCATCCTTTAAGATTATCCCCCTTTTGCTGACAAACGCCTTGCCGTAAAGGGGGATATACAAAGTTTTGATTACGTTATCCATTTTTTGAAAGCGTCTCGATAACCTGGTCGGCTATTGCCCTCATTCCGTTAACGTTCGGGTGACGCTGAACCTTTTCTATATCACGCAGCTCCACAACGGTAGCACCGATAAGCTCCGCAGTCTTTACCATACAATCTCTTATCTCGGGCTTTATGTCGCAATTTGAAATGAATACAAGTCTTTTGTCGGGAAAATCTTCTTTTAACTTTATCATAAAATAGCAGATTGCAGGCAGGACTGAAAACAAGTCGGTCTCCTTAAAGTCCGAATGCTTAATCTCGCCAAGCGGAGCCTCGCACCAGCTGTCATTTGTGCCGCCGAAGACGAAGATGGTATCTATCTCATTCTTCTCAAAAAAGCCCGACTCACGAAGCTGTCTGTATCTATATATAAATGAATTTGTATGCGAGCAGTCACCGCTGTAACCGGTGTAGCCTATCGTCGAGCCCGACCAGCTGTTGTTATGTACAAGAGTCGCATCGGTATCCGATATGAGTCTACCCCACCAGGTTTCCTCTGGACGCATATCCGTCCAAGGTTCTTCAGGGGTGCGGCCACCGGTGTGGTAAAACGAATAAAATTCCTTAGGAATAAACTCCCTATGAGTTGAGTAGCTGTCACCAAAAATAATAAATTTACCTATCATAACAACCTCCGGTTAAATTGCTTTCGCATTTTTATCAAAATGAAGCTTCACTATTGCAACGATATTTGCCAAAAGCTCAAATGCATAGGATATAAGAACAAAGACGGTCGTAAAAGAAACGATGGTATAAGCAAGACCGAACGCCGTCGGCAGAAGCGTTGTGTAAAGGAGCGTGCGCCTCTCGCGGATTCTGAAGGTGAAGGCATAGCAAACAAGCGAGAGGAGATAGAGTATATCCTCGGGTTTTGCGCTGCCCTGTATCCATACGTTTACTATAAGATACGCTGCTACGTTAAGAAATGCAAAAAGAAAAGAGAGTGCCAAGGGTGCGTTTTTGCCCCTCTTTTCGTATACAAAAAATGTCACAGCACGAGCGATTCCGATACCCATGCCGACCATTGCGAAAAAGCTCGCCTTCAAAAGAAACGAAAGCAGAAGCCCCCCCATGCCGAGCGTTTGAAGCAACAGATAATTCTTTTTGCTTGCAAAATATGAGAGCACGATAAGCAGAAGTGCTATAAAACTGACAACTTGCGCCGAAAGCTCGGTTATCATCTCAGGTATCATTTGATTTTCCCCTTGATTTTAATAATTGCCCGTATATTATAGCACAGCTATTTACTTTTTTCAACAAAAAAGCTACAAATGAAATGTTTACAGCTTTTTTTGCAATCCCTCTCTTTTCCGATTGCTTTTTCAGTATCAAATCGTTTTCGCCAGACGGGTTTTTAATTGAAAAAAATATTCATCATAGCTATCCTTTTAATCTTTTGAATCTAAATTACTGCTTTTTCCGAAAAGAGAGTTCTCCTCTTTCAATATCGTAAATTATTTTCGCAATCGCATGCTCCTCGTTGCTGACTGTAATAACGTCTGCCGCTTGAAGAGCCGCTGGGCTGGCATTACTGACGGCAACCCCCAAGCCTGCGGCGCGGAGCATCGCGGCATCGTTGTCGTAGTCACCTACCGCAATCGTATTCTTTATATCTATGCCAAGGTGCTCTGCGAGCTTATATAGAGAGAGCCCCTTGTTAACACCCTTTGGCAATATCTCAAACAGTGAGCGCTCAGAACGGATAAAATCGAACTTTTCCGAGAGCTTATGTCCGCGAAGAAGGCGCTCAACGTTAAGAAGGCGATCCTCGACCCCGGTGCAGAATATTATTTTTGCAAGAGGCTCGTCAAAGGTTTTGTAATCACATGGCGTCTTTGGTACGCCCGTCACACGTCTAAAATGCTCGGTAGCGTCGCTCTCTCTTGCAAAATAGGTCTTATAAAAGCCGCAAAGCTGTATTCCGACATCCCCAACCTCACCGTCAATATAGGCAACAAGCTCGAGTGCCTCTGGCGATAACCGCTCGGTCCATACGTATTCACCGGCAGTACCGTCGTAAACTCCGCCGCCATTAATACAACCGAACGGAATGTTAGGTGTGACCGCCCGCACCGCGTCCAGTGAGTAGTACGGGAGCCTGCCGGTAACGAAAGTGAAGCGTCCACCCTCTCGCTTAAAATAGTCTATTGCGCGGCGATTTTCTTCAGAGATAGTCTTGTCGTTTTTATATAAAGTACCGTCAAGATCGGTGCAAATTAAAATTCCGTCAAATTTCCCCATATAAGCCTCCAAAGGTGCAAAAGCACCCGACCACTATTAGCCTTGGCAGATAAGCTACCGTTCTTATTATAACACACCAAGCCCGTCTTTTCAATAAATTATAAAAATAAAAGGATCACTTTCGTGGGCGTTTTGGGATTACTTTTCGGTTTTGTAGTTTTCCTTAAAGTACTTGTAGGTGTCAACCTTAAGCTCGCCGCAAGCCGCCTCGTCACAAGCTATAATGCCATCCTTATGAAGCTGAAGTGCGCTTATAGTCCAAGCATGGTCAACACCACCCTCTACACAGTGGCGAAGTGCGCGAGCCTTGCTATGCCCGCTAATGAGAAGGAGCACCTGCTTTGAGTCGCAGACAGTGCCTACACCTACCGAAAGCGCAGTCTTGGGCACTTTTTCGGGATTGTTATCAAAAAAACGGGAATTAACGATAATGGTATCCTCGGTAAGGGCTCGCACACCGGTTCTCGAATTAAGCGAGGTGAAAGGCTCGTTAAATGCAATATGTCCGTCAACGCCGCTACCACCAAGGAAGAGGTCGATGCCGCCGTAGGAAGCTATCTTATCCTCATATCTCTGGCACTCAGCCTCAAGATCCTCTGCCATACCGTTAAGGATGTTTACGTTATCCGATGGAATGTCGATATGATTGAAGAAATTATCGTGCATAAAGTACCAGTAGCTCTGGTCGTGCTCACGGGGGAGACCAACGTATTCGTCCATGTTGAAGGTAACTACGTTCTTGAAGCTGACCTTTCCAGCCTTATTCATTTCAATTAGATTTTTATAAACACCGAGAGGCGACGAGCCGGTTGGAAGACCTAACACAAAAGGGCGATTTTCCTTGTGGTTATTTATAGCGTCAGCGATATGCCGCGCTGCCCATTCGCTCATTTTAGCGTAATTGTCTTTGATAATCAATTTCATAGTTGTAGCCTCACGTACCAATGTTATTACTGTAATTAATTACACCACTCGTCGACGGTTTTGTAAAGATCTTTTGAAAACTATCTTACTCTGCTATGTAACCGCCCTCAAGCTCGGTTTTCATATCATTCCAATTCGCTTCCGCAGCCGTTATAGCTGCCGCAAACGTATCCTCAAAATCTGCAAAGAAAGCCGTCTCAGCTTCCTCGCGCTTCGCAGCAATCTCACCTGCGTACTGGCTTACTTTCGCTGAATATTCCTCAATGCAAAGAACCACTGAGTCATAAGCCGTCCTTAACTGCGCCTTAACGGTGTCAAGCGCGTTGTTTGCCGTCTCACCCGCACTTATAAGGGCCGCCTCTGCAGCATCTACGACAGACTGATAGCTTGCAAGCTGCTGGCTTATCTGAGTAGTAATCTCATTCTGCTCCAGGGATGCCACATAATTACGGTAGTTAAGATAATCCGTCTTTGCCTCTCTGAACGCCTTCAGCGCCAGCTGGTAAGGACTGTCCTCGTTTACGAGCACTTCCATTCTCGTGCTCTCAACCAGCTCAACCGCTGTAGTATATAATCCGTACGCAGTATCAAAAGCAATAGCGGAAATACCGCTTATTCCCTCCTGCACCTTAACAGCCTGTAGCTCCGCCTGCTCCATAGCAAAGGCTTTAGCCTCGTAGTACGCATTCTTGAGCTCCTGGGAATAGAACTCCGCGGTCTCCTTGCGGGATTTAGCAAGCTCCGTCATAAGCTCGCTATATTCCATTGCCTCGACCTTAGCGGTCTCTAAGTAAGGGGCGCACTCAGCAAGAAGCGCCTCAAGCTGCTCCTCGGTAATAGCGGCAGCCTTCTCGATAGCTACCGTAATGCCCTCTGCACTGATATACTCGTTTATCTTGGTCTTTACACTATTGTAAAGCGCCTCAGCTTCGGCTGCATCTCCCGAGAATGAAATTTCAAGCTCATTTTCACCGGCATTTACGTTACCCGTAACCAAAAATCCCGCATCCTTCGAAATCTGAACGAATAGCTTTGCCGCATCCTCTGCGCTCTTTCCGACGAAAACCTCCGCACTTACAACGAGATTTCCCTCCTCATTCAACGCGTTTACACTTACAACCTTATCATCTGCATCCAATATAAACTCTACCCGAGGATTGCAGGACAGATTCATTATTCTTCCTCCATCATTCTGCTCTCCGCAGCCAACAAGAAGCGCTGCACAAATGAAGGCAAGAACGGTGACAAAAAACAGTTTTAAAACTTTTTTCATAATATAAAGCCTCCTTTCGACTCTATTTTATTTTAACATATCCTAGGGAAATATGCAAGCACCACCGCCGTTACAATCTTAATGAAAATGTCAATGAAATATAAAATAGAGGCGCACTGATTTTTGTTTGAACTTGTAGGAGAAAATTGCAATTTGGGGAAAAATCGGTCGGCTTAGTACATTATGAATTCTCTTTCTTCTTCAGACTTAGGATTGTATTTTTTATACAACTGCTTTACGGTGTCAAAAGCGAGCTTAGGAAGTCTGTATTCACTTACAAGGCCCTTATTATTATATCCTCTCGGCTTCATCAAATAATCTTCATTCTGCGTGTTCATATCGCAGAATTGCCAAATATACGTACCGGAGAATGCCTCGTTTCCAAAGAAGGTTTCAATATGCTTTTTCAAATACTCGGATTGATAGTTTTCCGACCACCTCATAACCTCTAAAGCAGTATGTCCTTTGATGGAAGCCGCTCCGAACTCCGACATTATAATCGGTTTTTCGCCAACTTCCTTCACTCTGCTAATAATGCTTTCTACGTAACGGTCCAAGGTATCCATTCTTTGCGGTACATACCAACCAATATAGCGATTGAAGCTTACAACGTCAACCAAGTCTAAGCAAATATCCTTAGCACCCACAACAGATGCGAAGGTAATAAGCCTTGAAGTATCATACCTTTTGATTGTTTCAATAAGCTTTATGGTGAATTCTCTTGTTTGAGGCAGGGTGGTATCGACCTCGTTATGTAATCCCCAAAAAATAATACAGGGGTGATTTAGGTCGCGAACTACCATTTCTTCATGCATGGTTATAGCGCGATCGATAAATTGAGCGTTTTTAAATGACTCAGCCCATTGGGGACGGTTACCCCAAAGAGGAACCTCTTCCCAGAACAGAATACCTTTTTCATCACAGTAATCCAGGGTCTTTTTGCTATTTGGATAGTGCGAGCCGCGAATACTGTTACAGTTCAGTTCTATGATAATGTCAATATCTCTTTTCGTTAACTCGAACGGCATCGAAAGACCCCAATCAGGGTGTATTTCATGGCGGTTAACTCCCGTAATGAGAATCTTATTGCCGTTTAATAAAATATCTTTTCCACGGCATTCTATTTTTCTAAAGCCGGTTCTATCAATTAGGTCCTCGCCACCGAATTTGACAGTTATGTAATAGAGATTCGGTTCTTTTATGTCCCAACGCTTTATATTTTCAACCTTTATTCCGTCTGCAACGTATTCACATTCGCCGTCCACCGTAATCTCTTTTGAATATACGCATTCGTCGTTTACGAACACTTCAAAAGCATCGCTAATTTCTCTTGTGGCTTTAATGTTTGTTTTCACGGAAAGAGCAGCAGTGTTACCGTCAAGCTCATAGACAATATGGCTGTTTTTAATATAGCAATCCCCTATTTCGCGTATTTCTACACCTTTATTGATGCCGCCATAGTTATACCAGTCGCTAATGGAATGAGGTATTGTAGTTGTAAGATCAAGCGTATTATTAACCCTTAACACTAATTCATGCTCGCCGGCGCCGAGACCGAAAAGCTCAAATCCAAATTCTACGAATCCGCCGTAATGATGACCGACAAACTTTTTATCTACATATACGTCACATTCGTTGGCAACACCTTCAAATTTTAGATAAATATTGTTTGCCTCTATTTCAAAATCGGTTTTATACCAAGCCGTTCCCATATATTGATAATAACCCAGCGTACAATTCCAGCAAGACGGAACATACATTTTCTCATGCGTTTCAGGAAAATTCTCGTACCACTTTGCGGCAGTTCCTTCTTCATTCGGGTCAATACAGAAATCCCAGAACTTATCAAGTTTAAACCACTTGGCGCTATTGCTTCTTTTAAACAGTCTGTCCATAATTCACCTCATTTCAAGTCTATTACTTATCAATATAAATAGTGTATAATGATTTTGTGCCGACTTCTATATAAAAGTCTAAAAATTGTAAAAGAGTAGGTTATCCGCTTTCTTTGAACTTCTTTGCACAATTATACATCAAAACCGTTTTAAAAGCAAGGTTTTTTATAAACAATTTGATTTTTATCCCAAAAGAACATAAAATCCCCAAAATCAAAAACTTTTGTGTTAGGGTACAATTCTGTTGCACTCATGTGATTCCGTGTCAATCACCCAAACCGCTACCTGTGAACCAGTCGCTCTTTGATTTACCGTACATACTGTTCGGAGTTTTCCGCATAAGGATTTCGCATTACGAAAGAAGGCATAAAAATCACCCACGTTTTTGATTTGATTAAAATTGTTAAAACAAAATCCAAAGATATCTCTGCAACGATATTCTATTTTTCACAAAAATGACAAGAAACCCTTACATTCCGACGTTTTTTCGCCGGTATCTAAGGGTTTCTATGTATCTATTTAGCTGTCTGTTTTTGGTCTCTCTCCATCACTTTCACTATCTATTTCTGCAAATCACAAGGTTACACCCGTTTTATAAAATGCTATTTCTCTCACATCCTCACTCTTGCAGGTATATTCTCCATTGATTGTTTTCATAATCAACGCAAACAAACCGTCTTCATCCATTGAATAGGCATTAAAGTCTATCCAGTTCGATTTTTTAGCCGAAATATTATTATTCGTGCCTATCTTCATAGTCGGCACGAACGTGCTAAACGGCGTTCCTCTGCCCGTCGTAAATAATACGATTTGACAACCGCTTGCAGCAAGTGCCGTTGCCGCAATTAAATCGTTCCCCGGTGCGTTTAACGCAGACACGCCTTGCTCCTTTACAAGTTCGCCATATCCTAAGACGTCCACGATTGCGCTCGTTCCCGCTTTTTCAATACAACCCAAGGACTTTTCTTCCAAAGTGGTGATACCGCCCTTTTTGTTGCCCGGGCTGGGGTTTTCGTACACGGGGAAGCCCTGCTTCGTGTAATACGCTTTGAAATCTACTATCATCTTTTTATAACGTTCATAGACTTGTTGCGATTTACACTTATTCATAAAAATTTGCTCTGCGCCGAACATTTCAGGGACCTCCGTCAGGATTGCGCTACCGCCTGCACCCACGACCTTATCCGAAATTCTGCCCACAAGGGGGTTT
The DNA here is from genome assembly GCA_045576815.1 of Eubacteriales bacterium. Classification (GTDB taxonomy): domain Bacteria; phylum Bacillota; class Clostridia; order Oscillospirales; family CAG-272; genus UBA1740. The sequence goes on along the minus strand of JAZNHD010000070.1, from coordinate 2,892 downwards.
GCCGTCAAGCCAGAATAGCCGTCGCTTCCACCGCATTTTAAACCGATACAAAGCTCTGAAAAATCTACCTCTTCGCGCTTCAAATCTTTAGCTTTTTCAATAAAGCCTTTCAAAATTTCCATTCCGTAAGCGTGTTCGTCTTCCACGTCTTGACAGTTGAAATATGCAATATTATCACGATTATAGGACGCAAGATATTCCTTAATGCCGTCCATTCCGTTGTTCTCACAGCCAAGCCCTACGAACAACACAAAACTTGCATTGGGGTTAAGTGCAACCGTGCAAAGCAGTTTCTTGATATTCTCGCTGTCTTCGCCAAGCTGACTGCAACCGAACTGATGCGTAAGCGCAAAAATCCCGTCGATACTGCCCGCAATATACTGTTCCGCATCTTTCGCCAAACGCATACAAGCGTTGTTTACGCAACCCACCGTGGGGATAATGTAAATCTCGTTTCTTATCCCTGCTCTGCCTTGTTTACGCTTAAAGCCTTGAAAAGTATGCTTGGTTTTTGCAGGAGTATTCGCGTTAAACTCGTAACTGTACGCTACGTTTTCGTCTAAATGAGATTTGACGTTATGCGTATGTATCCATTCGTTTTCAGCTATATCCTGCGTTGCTCTGCCGATAATTTCGCCGTATTTGATAACGTATTCACCCTGTTTTATAGCACGAAGGGCGTACTTATGCCCCGCAGGAATACTCTCGCTTTCGTCCAAGCATACGCCTACGTTATCTTTTTCGTTGATAATTACACTTTTCATATCAAACAAATTCCGTTCTTTATCCTTGCAATGTTTTCTTCTACTGCTTTTACAAAACCGTCGTATTTAGTTAAATCTTCACCCCATACGTTTTCATTTGCCATAAATTCCACAATCGAATTACCATTTGCAAAATATTGTAAATAAGACAAATCGTCCTTGAATTCGATTTCCTTTTCCTCAAGAGTTACGTAATACTTTCCGTCCCTTTCCTTGAGCGTCATATACAAAGCGATAAGATAAGAAAAGCCTACCGTAAGGTTGGACGCGATTACGCCGTGTTCCGCGTAATAATCCTTAAAGCTCGGCAAGACTCTTGCTCTCCACTTGGAAATGGAGTTCAAGGAAATACTAATGAGCTGGTGATTTAAGAACGGGTTCATAAATCTATCCTTTACGCTGTTTGCAAACGCCGTCGTCGCTTCGATATCGCTCGATACGTAAGGAATGATTTCGTCTTTCAAAGTATTTTCTACGAACGTCGATAATTTTTCGTCCACCATACAATCGTAAACCGTCGTCGCTCCGTTCATCAATGCCGTGGGAACGAGATTTGTATGGCTTCCGTTCAATACGCGTACCTTTCTCTTTTTATAATAGCCGATATCGTCGGTCAGCACGACTTCGATATTATGTACGCCCTGCTTGATATACTTTTCGATGTCGCCTTTTCTTTCTACCGCCCAAAGCCCGAACGGTTCGCCGATAGACATTAACTCGTCTTTCCCACCGATAAGCTCTTCCAAATGCGCTTTGGTTTTATCATCGCGAGGATAACCCGATACGATTCTATCTACAAGTGTATTGCAATAGAAGTTTCTTTCGTCGTTCCAAATCTTAAATTCCACGGGTAAATTCCAAAGCCCGATATATTTATCCACGCACTTTTTAAGCTCGTCCGCATTGTTGTCAATAAGTTCCACGGGAAGAAGATATACGCCCCCCAAACCTGCTTGGAATCTTTCAAAAAGGAACTTCGTCAATTTCGCAGGATAGGTAATTCCATCAAAATCATCCATTCGATCGTTTTGATTGAAGCAAATCCCCGCTTCCGTGGTGTTGGAAACGATAATTTTAAGTTCTTCGTCCTTCGCAAGCGCGATATACTTTTCATAATCGACAAATGGATCGATAACGTTTTCAAGACTATCTACCTTATAAACGTTTTCCACCGCTTGACCGTTTTCCATTCCCCGAAGTACGATATGGTATTTATTTTCTTGTCTTTCAAAGCGTTCTAACGTACCGAAAGTGATGGGCTTTACGATATTCACCGCGTACCTGCCCCCGTCGTTTTTATTCAAATCATCGAAATACGCGTCCACGAATGTGCGTAAAAAGTTGCCTTCACCATACTGTAAAATCTTAATCATAATCCTTTGTCCATCTTCTTAATAATTTTTCAAGCGTTACATCTAATAACATTCGTGCTGTAACATCTGCTTTAAACTATTCATTATTTGTTTTATAGTTAAATAAAAGCATCTGCTTTAAATCGTCCCAAAAACTCATTTACTTTAATAAAACTCTCAAAAGTCCTTGGATATTTTTTAATAATTTCACCAAGCTGTTTTTTGTATAAATACGCGAAGTAAAATAGAGAATTTTCAATGTGAACACTAAGAAAAACAAGCTGTCTTTTGGGCAAAAACACAACCTTTTTCGACTTTATTATAACATAAATCTTTTATTCTTTCAAGCGAAATATTCACCTGCTGTGAATTTGAAACAATTTTCTTGTGAAAAAATATAGCCTCAGCCGAAGACATACGCGCTTTGACGAGACATACTCTTCAACGCGAATGAGATACACGCTAAATCGTGATGATATACCATTGCTTTCGCAATGAATAGAAAAAAACAAGTCTTTCGACTTGCTTTTTCTGGCTCGCCCTGCTGGGTAGCAGTTGCATTGCAACTGCACACCGGACGACAACCTGTATTAACAGCAGACGCCGCTCCGCGCCTTACTGCGAGAAGTTTCCCTCACAGACTATCCCCCACGCGCAGCTTCGCAGTCTGTAAAACTTCCCGTCGGCCGCACTGTGTGTGCTAACTTCCCATCTCGCGAGATTATCACAGAGTCAAGACAATAAGGAACGCCAACAAAAATACAGGTCTTACGACC
>JAZNHD010000069.1:0-17733 GCA_045576815.1 Eubacteriales bacterium | reverse complement strand
CTTGGCCTCCGACTTATCAACCTTTATATACGACGTGTTTATACCGCATTCCTTATAGTAGCTGTAAAGCTTCTGACCGTGAGCGTCACGGCCGAGCTTTGCGCAGAATACGCATTCTCCGCCGAGCCTTGCCAGAGCAATCGCGGCGTTTGCGCCCTTGCCACCCGGAGTGTAGGCAACGCCGCCGTCATCAAGCACGGTCTCGCCTCGCTCGGGCATTTTGTATACGTTCATCGAAAGGTCCATATTTGCGCTTCCGACAAGCAAAATTTTCTTCTTAGACATATAGCTCTCCCAAAAAGTCGTTAATCAGTCCTCAAGCACCGACAGCTTGAATATTCCCGCGCCCGAAACAATCTCCGACGCGAGCGCACCCTCACGGGCACGGCAGGTGAACACAAAGCTCTGGCAGCCCTCGTCAGCGAGCTTGCCGATAGCGCGCATCATAGCGCGTGCGCGCACGTTATCCTGATGAGCAAAGCTCTCGTCAAAGCATACGGGCGGCTTTTCCTTATAAAGCATATCAATGAGTGCCGCACGCACCGCGATATACGCAAGGTCTCGCGTGCCGCCGGAGAGGAAGTCAACCGAGCGTTCCTTTCCGTCTGGCGCTTCAAAGGAAACCTCGAGCCCATCGGACACGTCAAACGCGGAATATTTCCTGTCGGTCATAATCTCCATCATACGCGTAGCGTACTCGCCAAGCCTTGGCGATATTTCGGCGCGCAGACTGTCGGATGCACCCTCGATAGCCTTATAGGCTATGTAATAAGCCTTATGCTTATCTTGAAGCTCGCGGCGGCGCGCGGCAATCGAGCTTATGCGCGAGTAGTACTCACCGGGGTCGCCGGAGCGGCCCTTAAGCATCGAAAGCTCGTTTTCAACCGAATACGCGAGTCTGTCCTGCTCCGAAATCTCTGCCTTCGCAGTGGCAATGCCGTTAATTATCTCATCGTGATTTATTCCCGCAAGCGCCTTGCGCTTAAGAGGCGACACCTGCGCCCTTATGTCAATCTCACTCTTGTCAGCGAGCTGGCGTCTTATCTCTTTTACGGTAATCTCGCTCGTCATCTTCTCGTCAAGAAGCTCGGCGCGGCGGGCAAGAAAGGCCTCCACCTTTTCCTCAAGTCTGTCAAGAAAGCCCGAAAGCTCCGAAACCGGCGGCTCCTCGCCCCAACGGAGTATAAGCTCTGTAAGTATTCTCTTTGCGTTGTCGTATCTCGTCTCTGCCGAGTCGTGACCGAGCCTTGCGCATTCAATAGCGGCGAGCATAGCGTCACGCCTTGCTCTCGCCTCAGCAATAACCGCAATTTTACCAACGAGGTCGGAATAGCTATCCGTGCCAAACGCACCCGCAAGCTCCTTTAGCCGTTTCGTGTGCTTTACGGTAAACACGAGCGACGAGACGATAAGCGATGCCGAGAGGACTGCGCCAAGAGCGCCGACGATAATGAAAAGAGAGTCAAGCGTTCCCGAGGCGGAAACTATCATCAGCACCACCGAAGCGATAAGCACAAGTGCGCCGAGCACCGAGAGGGCAATTGTTCGCACACGGCTCTTGAATACCGAGCCGGCACGGGAAAGCACCTCAGACTCTCCGCCCATTTTATCCGAGTCCTGTATAGCCCCTTCAATCTCCTTCGTTATACCGACGGCACACTTCTCCTTCGTGTAGGCGTCGCGTGCCTCGCCGAGCGCTTCGTACGCCTCGTTAACACCGCGTCTTGCGGCGCGGAGCTCTGCAAGATAATTTTCGTCGGGCACGAAGCCCTCCTTGGTATTAACCGCTATGAAGTCGGAAAATGCCTGAGCCTTTGCCTCCGACTCCTCCTCAAGCGTATGAAGCTGGTCAAAGGTCTGGATAAGCATAACGTTGCGGTAGCAGCCGTCAAGCTCATAGAGCTTATCCACCTTATCCTCTGCAACCGCGCGGCGAGCTCTGAGCGAGTGAAGCTCGGCTTCCTTTTGAAGAATTTTCTTATTATCCTCGTTTGCGGATTTAAGCGCCGCCTCAAGCTCCGACTCCTTCGTAATAAGGTCGTATATCACTCCGCCCGAGCCAGACTTGTGAAGCAGCGACTCCATTTTGTCCGAGATTTTCGCCATAGCGCGCTGGTTGTTTATCCTCTCGTTGCCCGAGAAGAGTATATTCTCAATAGAAGCCTTAACCGAGCCGCCGTTTATTGCCGAGTCGCCTATCTGACCGATAAAGGCGGTGTTGTCAAAAAGCTCGCGGGGTACGCCGAGAAAGACCTCGCCCGCCGACAGCTTTCCAAAGGCGGGACTGCCTGTTTCAAGGTCGACAATGGACGCCTCTTCTCTGTAGGTAGCGCGCGCTCCCGCCTCGCCCGGCGCGGTCGTTCGGTTGACAAGATATCTTTTGCCGCCCACCTTCACGTACATCGAGCCCGAGGCAATACCGGTATTCCAGCTGACGCGCTTTTCTCTCTCGCTGATTTCAGCCGAGCGCAGCGAGTCCTCAAAGCCGTAAAGCATATACTTAATAAATGCGGCGATAGTGCTCTTGCCCGCCTCGTTCTGTCCCTCGATAACGTTCACGCGCTCGGAGAACTCAAGCGTCATATCCTCTATGGCGCCAAAGCTCTTGATGATGATTTTTTCAATTATCATAGCTCTTCCTTTCTCACTTCACCGTCTCCTCGTCGGGCGCTCCCGAGAGGAACCTCACGGCACGTACTACGGAGTCGCGCGAGTTGTACCACGGCTCCCCGTCGTATCGGTAGTCAAATTTCTTGCAGAACCAGCTGACGTCGCCCGACAGCTCGTCAATATATTTTTCCATCACGGAGTACGCGGCGTCATAAAGCTCGTGATACGAGCGCTTACTCAGCTTCTTCGAGGCGTACTCGATTAGCGCCCTGTAATGCGGAATACAGAAGTACGGCACGCGCGAGAGTTTCTTTTTAAATTCGGGGTCGGTGTCGAAGAGATAGGCCGCCGTCGCCGTCATAGCGGCGAGATTCTTGTTTATCCTGCCGCACACGTAGCAGTCGCCCTCAAGCCTTGTCAGCGCGCTTATTGCCGCGGTACGCTTATCTCCCAGCAGCACTCTGCCGCGCAGCTTTTCCTTTACCGAGTCAAGATGGCTCTCAAGTATAAGTCCCATACCGAGCATCCTGCGCCTGCCGAGCATCTTCGTAAAGTGCGTGTGGCAAAAGCCCTCCTCGTTGGTCTTCATTCTTATATCCGGCTCCATCATCGACGCGCCGAGGATAATGTCGAGCTCGTCCTCCTCTAACCTGCGGTAAAGCACGCAAAAGGGACAGCCGCATTCCTTTTTTTCACCGACGAGGTCAAAGGCCTCGTTGACGGGTATCGTGTAAATCTGTTCCAAAATCTTCCTCCGGGGTGACGGCCGAGAAATTTCCTTGCCGTATTGAAATCGACAGAATTTTGTGCTAAAATATATTTATGTATAAGTATACAACATTATTATACACGATGCGCACACTTTTTGCAAGAGGAGACGGGCAAAATGTTTACAAAAAATAAAGAGATAATAGACGGGCGGCCTGCCCTCGTTATAGGCGGACTTGGCAAAATGAGTCTTTCCGACACTCTCGAGTGCGGTCAGGCATTCAGATACGAAAGACTCGATGAAAGGTCGGGTATTACCGAGTACCTCGTCACAGCATACGGGAGCCTCATCTTCGTCGGGCAAAGGTGTGAGGGCGAGCTTGTATTTTTCGACGTTGAAGACGACAGGATACCGACCGCTGCGGAAAAGTACTTCTCGCTCTCGACGGATTTTGAGGCGATAAGAAAGGATATCCTATCACGTACAGACTCGGAGTGGCTTAAGTGCGCCGCCGAAAGCGCCGCCGGTGTTAACATTCTCTCGCAGGACCCGTGGGAAACGCTCGTATCATTTATAATTTCACAAAACAACAACATCCCGAGAATAAGAAAAATCATTCGCACGGTATGCAGTGAATACGGCAAAAATCTGGCGAAGGACAGGCTTTCCTATTGCCCCTGCGGTGTGATAGACGGCACCCCGTGCGACGAAAAATGCAAAAATTGCGGCATTTGCTACACCTTTCCCACCGCCCGCGACATACTCGAGCACCCGGAAGGTCTACTGCCCTCACACCCCGGCTTTCGCTATAAATACATACTTGATGCGGCAAGACAGGTTGACTCCGGCGACATAAGCCTCGAGGCTATCAAAAATCAGAATAGCTATGATTTTACGCTCTCAGAGCTCAAAAAAATTCTCGGTGTCGGCGACAAAGTTGCCTCCTGCGTCGCCCTCTTCGGCTTTGGAAACCTTGAGGCATTCCCTATCGACGTTTGGATAAAGCGGGCAATCGACCTCTACTTTGGCGGCTCACTCGACCCGAAATCACTTGGCAAATACGCAGGAGTTGCTCAGCAATATATATTTCACTATCTTCGCAATCTTGAAACCGAAAAATAATTTTTTAAAAATCGCATCCACCGACATATTGCGAGTGGCTCTGCGATTTTTTTATGTTAAAATGACAGTGAAAATCCATTAAATGCTTGCGCGGTCGCTAAAGCGACGGATTGGAGGTTTTATGAACATGTTTGAAGAGGCGGAGGCGCTTTTAACTATGATAAAAATGTGCTCGGTCTCACAAAGCGAGATGGCAAAAAGGCTCGGAGTCAGCCAGTCCTACGTAGCAAACAAACTAAGGCTTCTGAATTTTGACACCGATGAGAGAGAAAAAATCGTTTCCGCCTCACTCACCGAGCGCCATGCAAGAGCGCTGCTCCGCATCAGAGGCCGCAAGGCAAGAGCAGAGGCACTCAACAAAACAATCGCCCGGCGTCTCACTGTAAGAGAAACCGAGGCGCTCGCCGACTATCATCACGCAGACGAACTGTCGGTGAAGGTGGAGAGTGTACCGCGCGGCGAGTGGATAGCGAGCTTCAACAGCACCCTCACCGAGTGCCTCTCCGCTTTAAAAAGCGTGGGAGTCAGCGCTCACAAAACCGTAGGGCACCACGGCAGGAAAACCTACATAACCATAGCAATTGACGAGTCTTAACCCTATCCCGTGTAGAAAAAAAGGCGGAAACCGCAAGGTTTTCCGCCTTTTCCTTTTTATTAGACTTTTGCACAAATAAAGCCGTCCTGTTTACTGAATTTTCGCCTTTGCAATACCAAGTCCCGAGTTTCCGAGCACCTTGATAATATTCGTAAGGAGCTCCAGCTCCTCGACGGGTATCTCTACAAAATCAAGCCTTACAGTCGTAGAGTCGGGCAGGCTCGCCTTTACTCTTATGTAAACGTCACCCTTTCCGTAATAATCAACGGTTGCCTTGATAATTTCGTGTATTCTCGCTGTTACGTTGGGGTCAACGCTGCGACGGAATAAAAGAAGAACCGTCTTTTTCGTATAGGTGTATTTTTTCTCAGACGGTGCGGCTGCGCGCTCCTCGGCCTCACGGCGTATTCTCTGTGCCTCAAGCCGCCTTTCTCGCTCAATGCGCTCACGCTCACGTTCTCTTTCGATGCGCTCGCGCTCAAGGCGTTCCTCTGCCTCACGCATCTCCGCCTCTCTTGCACGCTCTGCCTCAAGCATCTCGCGCTCGTAAAGTGCCGCTCTTGCCGCCTCGGCAAGTCTCTCGCGCTCACGCGATTCGTCACGCAGGCGAAGCTCAAGCTCGGCACGTATGCGCTCCTCATCCTTGGCACGCTCAGTCTCGCGTCTTTCCTTTTCAAGTCTTGCCGTCTCACGCAGTCTTTCATTCTCAAGACGGAGTCTCTCGGCCTCCTCTTCAGCCTGCTTTCTCGCACGGCTCTCATATTCAAGACGTATCTTTGCCTCAAGCTCGGCGCGTATGCGCTCCTCAAGCTCCTCTTTAGTCACGGTCTCCCCGCTCTCCTTGATAGGCTCAGCGTCAGCTGCAGGACACTCCTCAGCCAAGGTCTCCTCGGAAACGGTACAGAGAGGCGCTTCTTCGGTTATATCCTCTATAGCAACCTCAGAAGCAGCCGCCTCATAGGGCTCTTCTGCAAATATATCCTCCGTATCTTCGGGAGCAGGCTCGTCAAAGCACACCTCGGCAGCCTCCTCTTCCTCATCAAGTCCGAGTGCCGCGCGGGCAAGCGCCGCAATATCGTCGTTATCCGTAACGGTCTCGGGTTCGCTCGCCTTAGTCTCCGTGATGCCGAGCACTGCCGCGAGCTTGTCCGTAAGGGCCGCGGTTTCCTCCGAAATTTCCACGGTTTTCACGACACGGGTGAGGTCTCCGTTCTTTATAGCGCGCTTGATAAGCTCGCGCCATTCGGTGACGTTACGCTTACCCATAGCCGCTCTATACTTGTCGGGAGAGGTTCTCGCGAGGTGTCGGTATTCCTTTTCTCTTATCTTATGAGGCACGTCCTCGCCAATCTCGATACAAACGCAATCGGCACTAGGAGAATCGGAAAGGCTGTACGCCTCCCCCTCACCGTCAAGCCTTGTCCATCTTATCCAAAGGTCTCTCGGCGCACCCTGACCGTAGGAAAGCAAAAGACGGCGGTAGGTCACAGACTCCGAGGTGTGCTCCATATACGTTTCCGGAGCAAAAACAAGATAGAGGCGCACGCCCGACGCGGCAAGCCCCTCGACAGAGGTAAGCCTCTCAATTTCGGGAGTTATCGCTGCCCCAATCATATCAACGAAGTCCTGAGAAAACCTACCCTCGAGCACCGACATATCCACCATGGGCGCACAAATTTCAATGGGCACGAAGGCGGGAAGCGTGCCATCCGTTATAGCAGTTGCTTTTTCGTTATAAGAAATATCAGACATCTTGAAGCCTCCCGAAAATCAGGTATTTTTTGTCAGTTATTATTTTATCATAAGTTTATAAAAAAATCAAGAATTTTAGTTCGACATAAAAAAATATTTTAGTCCGGTAAGAAGACTTTCCAAAATCCTTCTCGCCGGACTTTTATCTATTAATCTCGCTCGTCTACTTCTTTTATGAGTGAAACAAGGATATTTGCAAACCGCTGGTTAGCATTTTCGCACTCACTCTCCACCATAACGCGAATTTTTGGCTCTGTTCCCGAGGCTCTCACCATGACTCTTCCCGCCCCCGCAAGCTCGTTTTGTATGCGTGTCACCTCAGATGCGAGGGCAAGGCTGTTCATAATCTTGAATTTGTCTTCAACCTTGACGTTAACGTTCGTCTGAGGATACAGGGTTATGTCAAACAGCTCGTCAAGCGTCTTACCTGTATTGCGAAGCATGTTCGCCACGGCAATCGCCGTTAAAATTCCGTCGCCTGTCGTGTGTAAGTTCTTTAGTATTATATGTCCCGATTGCTCACCGCCAAGCGACAGATTCTTCTCCACCAGCTTTGCCAAAACGTACTTGTCGCCTATATCGGTACGTATAAAGCCGATTCCGAGCTTTCCGAGCGCACGCTCAATCGCCATATTCGTATGACTCGTTCCGACAACGGTGTCCTCGCGCAGCTCTCCATGGCTCTTAAAGTATTTCGCGAGCATATAGATTATCATATCACCGTCAAAGACGCGCCCGGAGCCCGACACTGCCATAAGCCTGTCAGCGTCTCCGTCGAAGGCAAAGCCTATATCAGCCTTATATCTTGCCACTCTTGCCGTAAGCGCCTCAGGGTAAAGCGCTCCGCAGCCCTCGTTGATTTTCAAGCCGTCAAGCGAGGAGGAGGAGGCGACAACGCTCGCACCGAGGCGTCTGAATACAGCCGGAGCTATGCGTGCGGCAGCTCCGTTAGCCGAGTCAAGCACCACGGAAAGACCTGAGAGGTCGCTCTCGCTCGTGCCCACGAGAAAGTTCTCGTACTTCTTATAATAATTGTCTTCTACCCTGAATCTTCCTATTTTCGGAAATTCATTTACCTTGTGATGAATAAAGCAGCGCTCCAGCCGCTCCTCGTCCTTATCGGACAGCTTGTAGCCCTCGGAATTAAAGACCTTTATGCCGTTATATTCGCGAGGGTTGTGCGACGCACTTATCATAACGCCGAAATCAGCGTGAAGCTCTCGCGTAAGATACGCAACAGCCGCCGTGGGAATTATCCCAAGGTCAATGACGTTGCCGCCGCCGCTCATAACACCGCCCGCAAGACCAAGTGTCAGATACTCGCCCGAAATTCTCGTGTCGCGCCCTACAATAACCGTAGGCGACTCGGCAATGCTCGCCAGAGCATTACCGCACTTGTAAGCTATGTCAAAGGACAAATCCTCGTTTACAACACCGCGAAGTCCGTCCGTACCAAAATAAATTCCCATCAGCCTCTCTCCTTAAGATAATTATGCGCTCTCCCCGGCTTTTTCGTCGCACGGGGTCTGCCTATTACGAAATCGTCACCCTCGACGTCCTCGCACACCGTAGTGCCGGCGGCAATATAGCTGTCACCCTCAATTTTCACCGGGGCGATAATATTTGCATTGCTTCCGATAAACGCCCTGTCGCCAACGGTGCTTCTGGATTTCGACCTTCCGTTATAATTGACGAATATAACGCCACAACCGATATTGCAGTCAGCACCTATATCCGCGTCGCCTACGTAAGCAAGGTGACTCACCTTAGTTCCTTCACCCACGGTCGCGTTTTTTATCTCAACGAAGTTGCCGATTTTTGCACACCTACCAATCACAGCCCCCGGTCTCAATCTCGCGTACGGACCAATCTCTGCCCCCTCTAATATAACCGCATCCTCAGACTGCGAATGGTTAAATACCACGTCCTTGCCTATCTCGGTGTTCTTTATATAGTTGCCGGGTAGCAACACCGCCCCGTCTCCTATAAAGGTTTTCCCCTCAATCCTGTTGTTTTCATATATCGTGACGCCGTCGCCTATCGTAACGTCGTCATCAATAAAAATGCTTCTCTCGTCCATAAGACGAAGATTCTTTCCAAACTTATACATTGCTCACCCTCTCGCGATTTCAAAAATACTCTCAAAAATTAAAAACACGTTTTCCGAAGAAAGCTAAAAATGCTCCCTTAAATCCTTTTAATTACCCAATTCAGATTATATTATTACCATTTTATTGTAAAGCTCTCACGAAAGTTCGAACGAGAGGGACGTTATGTTTTGCTTCTTGCGGATTTTTATCATTTTTACAGATTCTAGGCAGCAAGACGACAAAAACTAAAATATTTTTAATATTTTTTACTATATTTTTATATATATAGTTGACATTGTAAATTTTGTGTGTTAAAATAAAACCGACATAAGAAAAAATGAGACAAAATACAACATAAATTATAAGGAGATTGCGAAAATGCCTGAAATCAAGTACGAAGTAGTTGACAAAATCGGTATTGTAAGCGAGGGCAACAACGGCTGGAACAAGGAGCTCAACCTTATCAGCTGGAACGAGAGAGAGCCTGTTTACGACATTCGCACCTGGTCGCCCGATCACGAGAAGATGGGCAAGGGTGTGACCATTACCGTAGCAGAGGCAAAGGTACTCCGCGACATGCTCTGTGCACTCAACCTCGACTAATAAAAAAAGATGCGTCCGACTGACGCATCTTTTTTTATTTCTATTATTTGGCTTCGCTTGGCTCGTTGTCCGCTTCAATAAGCTGCCGCCCGTCAAGTGCGACCTTATCCTCAGGGAAATCCTCGCGTATAAACTTATCGACGAACGCGCGCAAAAGCTTCACAGCGCGCGACTCCTGAGAGAGCCGTTCCCCCTCCGTTCGAACTATATCCGGATAGTTCTCACAGCACATATCCGCTGCGATAAGCGTTGGGTTAAAGGTCTTCTCAACCCTCGCACCTATAAAGCCCTTGCCAAACCGCTTTTCCAGCATCTCAACGACAAAGCCGAGCGCCGCCGATGCCTCCGGGATTCTGTCAAGGAGCGCGTCTACAATCCTGTTATTCGGCACCTCGGAGAACTCTATCTTCACTCTTTCGCGCGATATTCTCACGAGCTTTATCATACGTGTGTTCGGCAGCTCGGGAAACACGAGCTCTATTCTGTATTCCGGTATACCTCCCGTGCCGAAAACCGCATCACCGAGAGCTCTCACGATATACTTCTCTCCACGGAAATCAAGCACGCCCTCTTTGTATCCGTACGTTCCAATCTCAATTGAATAGTCCTCATCGCTCTCGGTAAAGGAAAACACGAGAGCATCGCCCCGCCGCTCAAGGCGAATCTCAGAAAGACGCGAGTCAAGATTGTTTTGCATACCCCTCACAAACAAAGGCAAAATTCCGACGTTGTTATGAGGAAGTGCATATCCGCCGAGCATCTCGTCCCATACGTTTGGGAAGGGGCGCGGATTTTTGAAGCCGAAAAGATAGGAAAAACCGCGTTTTTCTTCACACGGGTGCGCCCATCTTCTCGAAGCGAAGAAGCGCTCCTCACGCGCACGCAAAACCTTTGCATCTCCCTTTACGAGCGGATCATATATCTTATGCCCGAGATATTTTCTTATTATGTCAAGCGCGGGACTGCGCTGGAAGAGCTCGTTGTTGCCCGAGGTGAGCACGACGACCATATTGTTTTTCGGGCAAATCCACACGTTCTGCCCGAGCATTCCGTTAAAGAGTATCTCCTCACTCGTCCTGCCGACCCACACCTGATAGCCGTAGTTAAAATCACCGTTGGCGTGCGGGGATATACCGTGCGTATCGGTCGAATAGCGCACCCATTCCTCAGACAGCACGCGCCGCCCCTCAAACACACCGCAGAGCCTTATCATCTCTCCGAGCTTACCCCAGCTCTCAGGCGAGAGATAAAGCCCCCAGCCGCCCTTTGTATAGCCCTCAGGGCCCTTCTCCCAAAAATAGTTCTCTATTCCGAGCGGTGCGAAAATGCGCTCACAAACGACCTCAGAAAGCTCCTTGCCCATACGCCGCGTAACAATTCTGCCGAGTATGTAGGAGTTCATGCTATTATAAAGAAAGCTCTCGCCGGGCGCAAATCTCATAGACGAAGCAAAAAACGCCTTAGTCCAATCGGTCTCCGTAACTACACCCGCCTCGGAAAAAGAGACGCCCGCGGTCATAGAAAGCAGATGCTCCACCGTAATTTTCGCAAATCTCTTATCCTTATAAGCAATCTCGGGGAAAATATCCACGAGCAGCTCATCGGTGTCAAGCACACCGTCGTCGACGGCAATTCCAACCGCCATACCCGTAACGGTTTTTGACATTGAGTGGGAAAGATGCCACTCGTCGCCCGAATAGCCGGGTCTTGATGCCTCGGAGATAACGCAGCCGTCCTTTATAACCATCACACTGTGTACACAGGCACGGCGCTCTCCCTCAAGCTCACAGAGCATATTGTATATTCTTTTCGAGGACACACCGTGTGCCTCGGGCGTATGCCTTTGAAAATAACGCGCCTCACGCACGGCGCACTCGGTTTTCTGCGGATAATACGGCACAACGGACGGCGTATCGTCACTACCAAAGGCAACCGAGGTTATGAGGTCGATAGCTCTTTTTTTCCACTTTTCCATATCAATCTCCTCAGTTTTTGTATTACAGTTATATTTTATCATAAATTCTTCTCATTTTCAAGCACAGGGCACTATATAAATATTTCCAAGCGCAAATAAAAATTCAAAACGGACATTCACAGTATAGTTCCCTTAGGGGAAAATTTGAAAATCTTGCTAAGCACGAGCTCCGTATGCCTTCTCAAACGCAAAGACAGTAAGAAGTGGCAAGCGAGTCCCCAATTCCCCTTATAACAAACAGAAAGAGCAAGCACACAAGAAAAATCTTGTATGTCTGCTCTTTTTCCGGTCGTGAGCTTTTGCGAAGCCTGGCGGCAGCTCGTTTGCAAATGAAGTTGTTCCGAAAAATATCTCTCGTATACAGTGAAGCTCTTCACAAAAGCTCACAGTAAGGTTATATTTGCCGTGCACTTCGACATCAGACAAAAAACACTGGGAATAAAAGGTCAAATAGCAGTCCGAATAAGACACCGACCGAAACGAGTATACCGAGCACAATCAGATTTTCACGCAGCCTTTTATTGACTCTAAAAAGCACGAGCACTCCGACGCCCGCCGAGGAAAATAGGCCCGCCATCATAGTACCCGCAGTGATTATTCCGTCAAGCGAGAGTGTGGTCAAGGCAACCGACACGGCACAGGTGGGAATAAGTCCGACTATCGCCGCTATAAAGTGGCTTAACACGGGAATACCGTGAAAAAGCGCAGAAAGCGTGTCCTCACCGACAAAAAACACAGCAGTGCCGATAAGAAGCGTCGTTACAAGGACGAAGAGCGATACCGTTAAGGTGTGTCTTGCGGCGGAATACAAAATACCGCGCTCGCAGTGACAGCCGTCGCTCTCGCAAAAGGCGTCAATATCAATTTCGCCGCGCCCTCTGCCAAGCAAGCGAAGCACTAAATCGAGAATGATGCCGACAACCGCTGCCACAGTCAGCTTATATGCAACGATTATCAGTATTGAAACGGGGCTCACCGAGCCCGATATAAGCACGGGAAGCATTTCGTCAGAGGTGGATAAGAAAACCGCCACGAGCGTGCCGAGCCCGATAACCCTGCCTGTATAAAGACTCGCAGCCGCCGCGGAAAAGCCGCACTGCGGCAGGACACCGACAGTCGCTCCCACAATGGGAGAAAGCACACCTGCGCGACGCATAACGCGTTCAGCCTTGTCCGCTGCCCTATGCTCAACCCACTCCATCAGAAGATAGGTGAGAAAAAGAAAAGGCAGGAGCCAAAGAGTGTCGAGAAAACCGTGTAGCAGCACCTCTTCGGCAAAAGCGCCGAAGCCACCACTGCTACCGTGAGTGTGAAGTAAAGCCATACAAAATCCCTTAGTTTATAAAACCTTTTTAACTAATAATATAACTTTTTGGAAAAAAAGTCAATAGAAAAGTCTATTTCCCCCCAAAAAAAGCTAAATACAAGCAGTAAAATCCTCAAAAACGCGACACGGGTGGCAGGGATTTATCTGCCACCCGTGAAAATTATATCTCAAGATACTTTTTAGAGTACTCCGCATAGCGCTCAGCAAAAGATTCGCTTTCGGCTTTTGCCGTACGGAGCGAGCGGTGTATATCCATGTTGCCAAGAGATGCGTCAAGCACGCAGCCGGACACGTTTGAGCAATGGTCGGATATACGCTCAAGGTTGGTGATAAGGTCAGACCACACAAAGCCGGCCTCAACACCGCACCTGCCCTCGCGAAGTCGCATAATATGACGCGTTCTTAAGGTTTCTCTCATATTGTCGATAATCTCCTCAAGAGGCTCGACGACAAACGCAAGACGAGGCTCGTTCTCATTATAAGCACGAAGCGCAAGGCTCGAAATCTCAAGCACCGCCTCGCAAAGACGCTTCACTTCAGCCTTTGCGTCAGAGCTAAACTCAATTCCCTTATCGCGAAGCTCCTCTGCAGATTCAAGAATATTTACTGCATGGTCGGAAATTCGCTCGAAGTCACCGATAATTTTCATGTATTTTGTCAGCTCTGCGCTTTCGTCCTCATTAAGCTGCTTTGAGGAGAGCTTCACAAGATAGCTGCCTATCACGTCCTCGTAATGATCGCTCAGCTCCTCCATCTCGCGCACTCGAGCAGCGCGCTCCTGACTGTACACGTCAAGTGCACCTATCGCATCGGAAAGAGCGCCCACAGAGCTGTCAGCCATCTTAGAGATAATTTCACGGCAGCGCTCAAGCGCAACCGCAGGTGTAACGAGCAGACGCTCGTCAAGCTCTGAGTCGGTATCCGGCATCTTGTTATCGGGCAAAATCTTATAAGCGAGCTTCGCAAGAAGCGACGACATGGGAAGCAAAATCAGCGTGCATATGACGTTAAATAACGAGTGCACCACCGCAATTGACATTTCGTTTGCCAGCGCATCAAAAAGCACTGGGGTGAAAATGAGGTCTACAAGCCAATAGGCAGTGAGGCAAGCCACCGTTCCTATCACGTTAAACGAAAGGTGTACTATGGCTGCGCGTCGCGCGTTTCTGTTAGTACCGACAGAGGACAGGAGCGCCGTCACGGTAGTACCTATGTTCTGGCCCATGATAATCGGGACGGTTGCGCCTATCGAAATGCCCGCACCGCTTCCGGCTATAGCCTGAAGAATACCCACGGAGGCCGAGGATGACTGAATTATAGCAGTCACAACAGCACCTACAAGCACACCGAGTATGGGGTTTTCAAAAAGCAAGAACAGATTTGTAAACCATGCCTCGCTCGCAAGTGGGGCAACCGCGTCAGTCATCGCGTTCATGCCGAAAATAAGGGTTGCAAAACCGAGAAGTATCATACCCGTGTCGCGTTTTTTCGCGTTTTTTATGAAAACGTAGAGCACCACGCCAATGAGCGCAAGTATGGGAGTAAAGTTCTCGGGCTTTAACATTTGCATAAGCCAGCCGTCGCCGTCAATACCGCTGAGTGACAGTATCCAAGCAGTAACAGTCGTGCCAATATTCGCGCCCATAATTACGTTTATAGCCTGCGAAAGATTCATCAAGCCCGAGTTTACGAAGCCGACAACCATAACGGTGGTGGCCGACGAGGACTGAATTATAGCAGTAACGCCAAGACCTGTAAGAAGGCCTGCAATCCTACCGGTCGTCAGCTTTCCGAGCATTGCCTCAAGACTCTTGCCGGCGCGGCGCTCCAGCGCCTCACCCATAACGTTCATTCCAAAGAGAAACAGACAAAGACCGCCCACAAGGGCGAGAATGTTGAAAAAATCCATAAGTACACCTTTCCTTATCCTTCGCGTAATTGCCGCTATAATTATAAAGCATTTTCAAATTTTACGCAATACAAAAAGGGGCATCTGCGGTAAAAAAACGGTAAAGATTATTGCTTGCAAACCGCGCGAGAGTGTGGTAGAATATTATTAAAAGCGCCGTTTTGCAAGCGCGAGCGCCTCGTGAAAGGACGGATTTATGGAAGCGAAGCACTTCACAGTCACAAGAATTGAGGGCGAATATGCCTATCTCACCGAGAGGGAATCAAAAGAGGAGCTTTTTATTGCTCTTGCACTTTTACCGGCGGACATTGACGTAGGCTCTCGCCTACGCTACGAAAACCTCGAATTCTCGGTTGAAATTTGAAAATCAATGTCACCCCGTGTCATTTTTTAACACGGGGTATGCTTTTTCTCAGTCTTGAGCATAATAAGACAAAACGAAAAATGCAGGAGATTTTTATGAAAAACGATACAGAAAAGCTGCTTTCCGAATGCAATGCAGGCATTAAAATGGGAGAACGCTCGATAGAGCGCGTGCTTCCTCACGTCAAGGACGAGGAGATGCGCCGTGCCCTTGAAGCTACAAAAGACACTCACGCGGCCCTCGGCGATACTACCCATGCGGCTTTGCTTGCGAAGGGTTATGAAACGAAGCCGCCGCACCCGATAGCAAGCGTTATGAGCGACGTAAAAATATGTGTCAAAATGCTCGCAAACGACACCGACAAGACAGTAGCCGACCTTATGACCGACGGCTGCAATATGGGCGTAAAATCACTTTCCCGTTATCTTAATCAGTACAAGGCCGCAGACCCGCATGCAAAATCTATAGCCCGTCAGCTTATTCACTCCGAGGAGTCTTTGGCAAAGGAGCTGCGACGCCACCTTTAATCTTTCAGCTGAGACAATCATTCTATTAAAAAAGCGACACGCCCCCAGACTTAATGCGGAGCGTGCCGTTTTTTATCTCCAACTCAGCTCTGCATAATAAGGCTTATCGCCGATTTGCGCGAAATCCGAGCTCAAGTTATAAATATACCTTACGGTATTTGTACCGTCATCAAAGGCAAATATTACATACGTGTAATATTCTTGCCATCTTTCTTCAAACGGAACTGTAAGTCCCCAAGGGAAAAAATACACGTTATAGCTTCCGTACTCTCTGTATCCCGCGCTCGCTCCCATCTCTTGAGAGGCGTCAGTCAAAAGGGCCTTAACTCTCTCGACTTCTTTTTTATAAGCATCTTCCCCTAAGAATTTACATTCCAAAAATACATCAAAGGAGCATACCGTGTCGCCACCAAAAAAGCGATAATGATATTTCACCGCATCCTTACCGAAGTCTTCTATAAAACTCTTTTCAGGAAAAAATGACGTGTATTCATCCTCAATATTCAAAATTACGCCCATATCAAAGCTCAAATAATTATCAAGCTCACGGGTCTCTGAATGCTCAACTATGCTAGCGGAGAAGAGTATATTAACAGGTATTGAAAATATGCACAAAAATATAAGCGCTTTTCTGATAACCGAACAAGCCCTTCCTTTGAATTTCAAAAGCACTAACACCGCAGCGTATAAAGCAAGGCAAACCAAAACACCGACAATAGCCAAGCCGTTAAGCTTTGGATACTTATATTCCGTAAAAACAAAGCTTAAAGCGCACATAAGAAGGCTAAGAGCTATCGGCAATACTGTCACTGAGAAGATAAAGAGATGATAGAAGCCCTTAAAAAGCATAGTGAAAAGCTTCTTGACGTTAATATACTCCTCTTTTTTAGGGCTTGCGTCTAGTGTGTTAAGTACGCACGCAATTTCCGAAACCGTATGTGCTTTTCCGTCGGACAGATGCTCAATTTTAGTTAAAAGAGCTTGGTTTTTGAAAATTTTTTCTGAGGCAGCAGCCTTGATAGCTTCGAGCACTTCCCCGCATCGCTCCGGCTGCGCTTGCAAATCTTTTATTTGAAGAATTGAAAAATCATAAGCCCGCAGCGTAGCTATGTCCCGAAGCTCGTTTAGCTCTTTTTCGGAAAAACAGAAGCTTCTTCTTCCAAAATAGTTTTCACTATACTCTGGCGAAATAAGCCCCTCTTCAATATAATAGCGTATGGTCCTGTCAGTGAGCCCGGTCAATTCCACAATCTCTTTAATTTTCATAAATCTCACCTCCGCACCACCGATTATACATTTTTACGTAATGTAAAAGTCAAGTATTTTTATAAAAATTTTATAAAAAATTAATTTTACAATATTTTAGCACGGCACCTGGGAAAAGTCAAGAAAACACTCGCTATAAAATTGCTTCTAAATCTTTATTTCGTTTTTATTCCATTTTTTTTGAAAAAGCATTGACTTTTCTGTTTTTCAGTGATATAATATATTAGGTTTTTGAAAGGAAACCAAAAAATCCAACAAAAATCTGGGTGTGGCGCAGTTGGTAGCGCGCTACCTTGGGGTGGTAGAGGCCGCAAGTTCAAGTCTTGTCACTCAGACCAAAAAGGAGATTCGCAAGAATCTCCTTTTTCCTTTGTTTTTCGCCTGAAATCGCCCACTTTCTCGCATTTTGCGGCCTAAATCCAGCCCTAAACGATTTCGCAATCTGACCACATAAACTCTCAAAAAAGCGGTTTGACCACATGTTTGACCACTTCGCTGACCACATGCGATTTTGGGAGGATATTTTTCAACAAATTGAAGCAAATATTTAGGTGGCGATCGTTTTCACAATTACCGCCTGCCAGCATACTTTAAACACATTAATATGTAGTTTTATAGAATAACTACAACACCATATTAGTAAAAATCCGTTAGATCATACCAAACATCCTTTTTATCTCGCCAACAAGAAACGAAAGCAAATGGTGTGAATTGTTCTTCAAAATCAGTCGACATAACAACTTTATATATCAAATCACCATAAAAAGAAACATAAGAAATTATTTCTTTGCCCTGTTTACCGATAACAACTATATGAGATTCATCTTTTCCCTTTTCTTTTATCCATCCCTCAATTTTATGGTTATCAAACTCTTTTACTAAAC
>JAZNHD010000068.1:0-30909 GCA_045576815.1 Eubacteriales bacterium | reverse complement strand
GGACGAATTTCACGTCGACGGCAGGTTGAAATCCGTAGCAATAATAATGGACGGCAACGGCAGAGGGGCAAAGCGCCGCGGGCTTCCGCGCAGTGCGGGACATATTGCCGGAGCGAAAATTCTTGAGAAAAATCTTGAGATATTCCGTGAAATAGGCGTTCATTACGTTACGGTTTACGCCTTTTCTACGGAGAACTGGAAGCGTCCGAAGGACGAGGTTGATACGCTTATGAATCTCGTTTATAAATATCTCGATGAGGTTGTAATAGAAAAAATCAAATCCGATAAGAATTTTTCTATAAGATTTCTTGGAGATAAGTCGGTTTTGCCCGAAAAGGTGAGACGGAAATGCATCGAGGTGGAGGAGATGGCGCGCGACCGCGAGTTCGTCCTTAGCGTTGCTCTCAACTACGGTGGCAGGGACGAGATTGTCAATGCGGCACGTGCGGCTATGGCAGACGGCTTAACCGACTTGACCGAGGAAGACTTTAAAAAATATCTTTACACAACCGGAATTCCCGACCCCGACCTCGTTATAAGGACAGGCGGTGACTTCCGTATTTCAAATTTCCTTTTATGGCAGAGCGCGTATTCGGAGTTCGTTATAACGAAGACGCTCTGGCCTGACTTCGGCAGACGGGATATTATGGCTGCCGTACGTGAGTTTTACTCGAGGCGTCGCCGATTTGGCGGCCTTAACCCCGAGGATATGAAAGATGAGGCGAAAAAGGCTTAAAATGAGAATAAGAACTATTACCTCGGCGATAATCATTGCCGCTCTGGTGCCGTTTGTTATTTTTTCGCAGTATCTCATATACCCGATAGTGCTTGCGCTCTGCTCGCTTTTGGCGGTGTTTGAGCTGCTGCGCGTTATCGGCGTTGAGAAAATGTGGATTATATCTGTACCCGCGTATATTATTGCACCGACTCTGCCGCTATGCTCGTATCTTGTTCACAATGTAGAGATTCAGAAGTTGTATTATATACTTCTTGCGGTTGCTGTTATATTCTCTTATATGATGTATATGATGAGTGTAGCCGTTTTCTCAAAGGGAAAGATTACGATAGTTTCCATAGCAGAGGTATTTCTTACTGTGAGCTACGTTGTAATATCATTTACCTCGCTTTGTCTTGTTAGGTATTTCCATCACGGTCTTTTCCTTATGGGACTTGTGTTTATCGGAGCATGGGTTTGTGACTCTGCGGCTTATATTGTCGGCTCGCTCTTTGGCCGTCATAAGCTCATACCCGAGATAAGCCCTAAAAAGACGGTTGAGGGTGCTGTTGGCGGTGTTGCGGTTACAGTTGTTGCCTGCATCCTTTACGGTTTTTTGGTAGACCTGTTTACAACGGACGTTACTCCCGATTATCTGGTGCTTGGAGTATCCGGACTTCTTCTTTCGGTTGTAGCACAGCTTGGAGACCTTATAGCCTCGCTTATCAAGCGTGAGCACGGCGTCAAGGATTACGGCAAGCTGCTTCCGGGACACGGCGGAATTATGGACAGATTTGATTCTATCCTCGCCGTATCTACTGTCCTTATGATAATTTGCGTGGCGTTCCCACCATTTAAATAAAACTACATAAGACCGCCATACACGTGGCGGTCTTAAAAATCACTGCATCCTTTTGCAGTGAGATTGGATGTTAATATGAAAAAAACTATTGCAATTCTCGGCGCTACCGGCTCGGTGGGTATGCAGGCGATTGACGTTGCGGATTCGCGCGGTTACAGGGTTGACTTTTTAACTGCTAACCGCGACGTTGAAAAAACCGAGTCACTCTCGCGAAGGCTGCGCCCCGCCGCCGTAGCTATGGCAGACGTGAGAGCTGCCGCCGACCTTGCCGTTCGGCTTGCCGATACCGATATAAGAGTTTTGTCGGGGGAGGCGGGCATCTGCGAAGGCATTGCCGAGAGCTCTGCCGAGGTCGTCGTAAATTCTATACTTGGCGAGGCAGGGCTTATGCCCACGCTTTCCGCGATTAAGTCGGGCAAACGGCTTGCGCTTGCGAATAAGGAGTCGCTCGTTACCGCCGGCGATATCGTCATGGCAGCGGCAAAGGAGAGAGGGGTAGAGATTATACCCGTTGACAGTGAGCATTCCGCTATTTTCCAGTCGCTTAAGTCGGGGGCTCATGGCGAGATAAAAAGGCTTCTTCTTACCGCGTCCGGCGGTCCGTTTTTCGGTAAGAAAAGGGACGAGCTTTCACGCGTAACGCTTGCCGATACTCTCGCGCACCCGACCTGGAAAATGGGTAAAAAAATAACCGTTGACAGCGCGACTCTTATGAATAAGGGCTTTGAGATTATTGAGGCGGTGCATCTTTTCGGAGTTTCACCCGATAAGGTTGAGGTTATCGTTCATCGCGAGAGCATACTCCATTCGGCTGTCGAATATATTGATAATGCCGTAATCGGCGAGCTATCCGTACCGGATATGCGCGCGTGCGTGCAATACGCGGTGGACTATCCTAATCGCACTGAGGCGGTGATAGAGCCGCTTGACCTTGTAAAGCTCGGCAGGCTCAGCTTTTTTGCGCCCGACGTCGAGGCGTTTCCGCTCCTTTCTCTTGCGAAGCGAGCAATAAGCGACGGCGGTGCTATGCCCGCTGTGGTAAATGCTGCCGACGAGATTGCCGTTGAAGCATTTCTCTCGGAAAGACTTTCCTTCATCGGTATAGATAAGGTAGTATGCGAGGTTTATGAGAAAATGAGCCGCGCGGCAGATATTTCCTCTCTTGACGGTATAATTTCAGCCGATAGGGAGGCAAGGGCTCTTGCGAGAGCGCTAATTAAATAGATTTTAGGAGAAGATATTTGGAAACCTTAGCAACTGTACTAATAGCAATTTTAGTCTTTGGCTTCTTGATTTTTATTCACGAGTTCGGACACTATATTTTTGCGAGAATATTCAAGGTAACCATAAACGAGTTTTCAATAGGTATGGGGCCGAAGCTCGTATGGTACGACTCGAAAAAGACGGGCATACGCTACGCGCTTTCTATGATTCCCATCGGCGGCTACGTTGCGATGGCAGGCGAGGACGGGGAATCGGAGGACCCGAACTCCTTTGATAAAAAGCCTGCGTGGCAGCGCTTTATCATAACCGTGGCAGGCGCTGCTGTCAATATTATAGCCGGCTTTCTTGCTATGATAATTCTGACCTCTATGATTAAGCTCTACGGCACGACAGTAAATAGGTTTTATACACCCGAGGAGTCGGGTTCTGAGATTTCCTCGTCGGTGACGGGGCTAATGGAAGGCGATACCGTCCTCGCGGTTAACGGTAACGGTGTGTCAATTTACGACGAGATGTCATACGAGATTATGCGCCACGGTAATAAGCCCGTAACGCTTACGGTGCTGCGCGGCGGTGAGGTTATAACGCTCACAGGCGTTGTGTTTCCCGTATCCGAGGAGTCGGGGCAGAGCTTTGGAATGACGGACTTCGTACCAACCCTTATGGAGCGCGACCTCGGCAGCATTTTGCGCTTTTCGTGGCACAAATCGGTGCTTATCGTGAGAATGTGCTGGGAATCGATAATAGACCTTCTTACAGGCAGATATACGCTTGCGGCGGTCTCAGGGCCTGTCGGTATATCCGAGGCTATAGGCAACGCGGCGCGTGCGGGCATTCACTCACTCCTTTATATAACGGTGCTTATAAGCATAAATCTCGGCGTTATGAATCTTCTGCCTATCCCCGCGCTTGACGGCGGCAGAATGATAACCATACTTTTCGAGATGATTACGAGAAAGAGAATACCCCCGAAGATTGAAGGCATAGTCAACGGTATAGGTCTTATGCTCCTTCTCGGCTTTTCGGTGTTTATTATGATTAAGGACGTGGTGCAGATATTTGGATAAGCACCGCTTGAGGCTTTATGAATTATAACGATTACAGACGTAAAACCAAAAAAATTAAGGTCGGCAGAATCAGTGTCGGTGCTGACAGCCCTATTTCCGTGCAGTCTATGACAAACACCGACACTCACGACCATGAGGCGACCTTGCTTCAGGTAAGCGAGCTTGAGGCGGCCGGGTGCGATATCGTAAGGATAAGCGCGCCCGATATAGAGTCGGCAGAGGTTTTTCGCACGCTGAAGGCAAGAGGCATATCCGTGCCGCTCGTTGCCGACATTCATTTTAACTATAAAATCGCGGTTGCTGCCGCTATGGCGGGAGCTGATAAAATCAGAATAAACCCCGGAAATATCGGTTCAAAATACGGTGTCAGCGAGGTTGTAAGAGCCTGCCGCGAGCGCGGCATTCCCATTCGTATAGGTGTAAACTCCGGCTCGCTTGAGGAGTCGATATTAAAAAAATACGGCTCACCCTCTGCAGAGGCGCTTGCCGAGAGCGCGCTTTATCACGCTGCGCTCCTCGAGGAGCTTGATTTTACCGATATTATTCTTTCGGTAAAGGCCTCGGACGTTCAGACCATGATAAGAGCAAACAGGACTCTCGCAGGTAAGTGCGATTATCCCTTGCACCTCGGTGTCACCGAGGCGGGTGCGCGCACTGCGGCGCTTGTAAAATCGAGTGTCGGAATAGGCTCGCTTCTTTCCGAGGGAATAGGCGACACGCTTCGTGTATCGCTTACCGAAAATCCCGTGGAGGAGCCGCGAGTCGCAAGAGAGATTTTGCGTGCGCTAAGTCTATCCGATACACCGTCTATGGATATCGTTGCCTGTCCCACCTGCGCGAGAACGAGGATAAATCTCATATCGCTCCTTTCCGAATTTGAAGAGAGGGTAAAATCGGAGGGGCTTGACGGCTGCGGCATCAAGGTTGCGCTTATGGGCTGCGCGGTTAACGGACCCGGTGAGGCGCGCGAGGCTGATATAGGCATTGCCGGCGGTGACGGCGAGGGGCTTCTTTTTAAAAAGGGAGAAATTATAAGGAAGATAAAAGAGGACGAGCTTATAGACGAGCTTATCCGTGAGATAAAAATTATGCGAGGCTGATTTTTGCCTCGTGTGAGGGGTAAAAATGCAGGGAGAAAAAGGCTTTTTAGACGTTTTCAAAAAATACGAGCCCACCGAGGAAAAGCGTGAGCTCCTTTTGCGCGCCCACGGGGCAGGCTTCAGATATACCCGTGAGCCTATGAGAGTTGAGGTTGACCTTTCCTTTGACTCGCGTGAGGACGCGGAGCTTATATACGAGATAGAGGACGAGTGTAAGGCGCTTTACGGCGCTGAGTCCTTTAAGATTTTACCGCATTTTCCACCCGAGAGCTTTACCGCCGATTGCTTTGACGAGATAGCTTGCGAGGCGGCTATGTACGGTGCAGTTACCAACGGCTTTTTTGCCGACGCTGTCTATTCGGACGACGGTGAGTGTATAACCGTAAAGCTCCCATTTACAGGAGACGGCATTGATTTCGTTAAGGGCGCAAACACCGAAGAGATACTTTCAAATATTCTACGCAGCCGCTACGGAGTATCAAGAAGTGTAAGGATAGTCGAGGGAGCAGGAGCTCTCGAGCGCTCGGCAAGATGGGAGGCGCGCCGCGCCGAGATTTTGGAAGAGGCTGAGCGCGAAGACAGAGAGCGCCTGAAAAATGCGCGGGAGGAAGCCATACGTCGCCGTGAGGAAGAGGCACGCGCTGCCGACCCGACTTATGATTTCGAGACGAGAGCCGGCATTTCCTCGGCAACGGGCGAGAACGAAAGGCTCGGCGAGCACGTATATAAAATGGGTGCTACCACCTATGATATATCGGAGTGTGAGGCGGTATACGGAGAGGACTTTGACGTCCTTGAGCCAACGCCTCTTTCACAATTTTCCGAGTCGCATAACCGCACCGTGTTTCTCGGCACGGTCTTTGAGGTAACCACGAAGGAGACCAGACGGGGCGATAAAACTAATATAACGGTAGGCATCTCCGACGGCGCATCTGCAGCCTATGCGAAAAAGCTCCTGCCAAACGAGGACGCAGGCTGGGTCAAAGGCTTAAAGTGCGGAGCTGATATAGCCGTTTTCGGCAAGAATACCACCGACAAATTCGATAACGAGCCATATCTTTCAATACTCGGTATTAAAAAGATAAAGAAGGTACTGCGCACCGACAGTGCTAAGGAAAAGCGCGTGGAGCTTCACCTTCATACCAATATGTCCCAGATGGACGCTATGATAACCCCCGCCGAGCTTGTAAACACCGCGATAAGATGGGGGCATAAGGCAATAGCCATTACCGACCACGGCAACGTGCAGGCATTTCCCGAGGCAATGCTTGCGCTTGAGAAGTCAAAATGTGAGGACTTGAAGCTGCTTTACGGCATTGAGGCGTACTTCGTTAACGACACCGAGAGGTGCGTTTTCGGCGGTAGGTATCCCGCATTTGACGACGAGATGATAGTCTTTGACCTTGAGACGACGGGACTTTCAAACCGTACGGCGCGCATTATTGAAATAGGTGCTGTTAAAATCAAGGACGGCAAGGTCATAGAGGAGTTTGACACCTTCGTCGACCCTGAGTGTGAAATCTCCGAGGAGATTACAAATCTTACCTCGATAACAAACGGTATGGTTGCCGGCGCACCGAAGGAGGAGGCGGCGGTACGCGCCTTTCTTGACTTTGTCGGTGACAGAATGCTTATCGCGCATAACGCAAACTTTGACGTCGGCTTTATCAGAGTTGCTGCCGAGCGTCACGGTCTTCCGTTTACGAATACCTATCTTGATACGGTGGGACTTTCAAGATACGTCAATCCCGAGCTTAAAAAGCATAAGCTCGATATTATAGCCGAGCATTATAAGCTTGGCGATTTTCACCATCACAGAGCATCTGACGACGCGAGGATGCTTGCGGAGATTTTCTTCGTTATGCAGGACAGGCTTCGCAGTGAGGGTGTCGCTACCTTCTCTCATATGGTAGAGAATATGAGCGAGAAATCCGACCCGTTAAAGCTGCGTCCCTATCATATGATAATCTTTGCTAAAAATAAGGAGGGGCTTAAAAACCTCTATAAGCTCGTATCTTATAGCTATCTTGATTATTACCATCGAAATCCGAGAATGCCGAAATCGGTTATAGAGCAGCACCGAGAGGGACTTATTATAGGCTCTGCCTGCGAGTCGGGCGAGCTTTACAAGGCTATTCTTGACGGCAGCAAAACAAATCAGGAAATAGAGGATATAGCCTCCTTTTACGATTATCTTGAAATTCAGCCTCTTGGAAACAACCGCTTCCTTATTGATGAGGGACAGGTGCGTGACGAGGAGGCGCTGAAGGATATAAACCGCAGAATTTACGAGCTGGGTAAAAAGCTCGGTAAGCCCGTCTGCGCTACCTGCGACGCGCATTTTCTTAATAAAGAGGACGAGATTTACAGGCGAATTTTGCTTGCGGGTATGAAGTTTAAGGACGCTGATAAGCCGATGCCCATTTATCTTCGCACGACCGAGGAGATGCTCTCGGAGTTCTCATATCTCGGTGAGGACGTGGCACGCGAGGTCGTAATTGAAAATCCTAATAAAATCGCCGATATGTGCGAGAAAATCCGCCCGATACCCGAGGGTGCGTATCAGCCGTCACTTGAGGGAGCAAACGAGGAGCTCACAGAGTCCTGCTGGCGCCGTGCGCGCGAGTGGTTTGGCGACCCGCTCCCCGAAATAGTTGAAAAGAGACTCAAGCGTGAGCTTGATTCTATTATAAAGAACGGCTTTGCGGTGCTTTATATGATTGCGGTGAAGCTCGTTGCTTATTCCGAGAGCCTTGGATACCTTGTCGGCTCGCGTGGCTCGGTCGGCTCATCTCTTGTTGCAACGATGTCGGGTATATCCGAGGTTAACCCGCTTCCTCCTCATTACAGATGTCCGAAGTGTAAGTACAGCGAGTTTTTCACAGACGGCTCTGTCGGCTCAGGCTTTGACCTTGACGATAAGAGATGTCCCGTCTGCGGTGAGTGGCTCTATCAGGACGGTCACGATATACCGTTCGAGACCTTCCTCGGCTTCTACGGTGATAAGTCTCCCGATATAGACCTTAATTTCTCGGGTGACGTGCAGGGCAGAGTACATAAGTACACCGAGGAGCTTTTCGGAGAGGGACACGTTTACCGCGCCGGTACTACGGGTACGCTTGCCGATAAGACCGCGTGGGGCTACATAAATAAGTATCTTGAGGAGCGTGAGATAAAGATACCGAAGGCCGAGATATCGCATATGGTGACAAAGCTCGTGGGAATAAAGCGAACCACGGGTCAGCACCCCGGCGGTATCATAGTCGTGCCGAAGGAGTACGATATCTATGATTTCACCCCCGTACAGCACCCAGCCGACGACCCGAAGTCCTCAATAATAACGACGCATTTCCAGTTCACCTATCTTCACGACACGATACTTAAGCTCGACGAGCTCGGACACGATATTCCGACGAAGTACAAGATGCTTGAGAAGTATACGAACACGAGTGTTCTCGACGTTAAGATGAACGACAAGTCGGTTTACGAGCTTTTTGCCTCGACAAAGCCGCTGGGCATAGAGCCGTCGCAAATCGGCGGCTGTCAGCTCGGTACCTACGGTATTCCCGAGATGGGTACGAAGTTTATCCAGCAGGTTCTCCTTGATGCAAAGCCGAAGACCTTTGCCGACCTATTACAGATTTCGGGACTTACGCACGGCACTGACGTATGGCTCGGCAACGCGCAGGAGCTTATTAAAAACGGCACCTGTACGATATCCGAGGTCGTGGGCACGCGTGACGGCATTATGCTCTACCTTATACAAAAGGGACTTGATAACTCTATGTCCTTTAAAATTATGGAGGACGTACGAAAGGGCAGAGGCCTTAAGCCTGAGTACGAGGCGGCTATGATAGAGCACGGTGTGCCCGAGTGGTATATCTGGTCGTGTAAGAAAATCAAATATATGTTCCCGAAGGCGCATGCCGCGGCATACGATATGTCGGCTATACGTCTTGGCTGGTATAAGATTTATTACCCGATGGAGTTTTACGCGGCATTTCTCACGGTAGCGCCGGGCGGCTTCGATGCCGAAATCGTAGGTAGAGGATACCAGGGTGTGTGTGACGCTATAGCCGATATTGAGGCAAAGGGCATTGAGGCAACGGCAAAGGAGGGTGAAACCTGCCAGACTCTCTATCTTGTAAGAGAGGCACTCGCGAGAGGGGTAAAATTTCTGAACGTTGACTTAAAGCGCTCGGATGCGACGGCATTTTTGCCCGAGAACGGAAAAATCAGAATGCCCTTCAACTCGCTCGTCGGTCTTGGCGATACTGCGGCGGAAAAGATAATTCACGCAAGAGATAACTACGATATATATTCTGTTGAGGATTTGCGCGAGCATACCGGAATATCAAAATCGGTTATCGAAATTCTCAGGCGCAATCACGTGCTTGACGGACTTTCCGAGACAAACCAGTTCTCGTTTTTCTAAAAGAAAAAGGTTGCCAAAAGGGCAACCTTTTTTACGTGACAAATAGAAGTAATAGCAGTATTATAGCACATTCCTTATCGCCATCCTTGGAAAATAAGAGATATGCCGCGACGGCCAAAATCAAAATTTCCTCGGTGCCGATTTTAGGTATTTTAATAGAGCTTAAAAAGGGGAGCCTAACGCCGCCAAAAAGATTTCCGAGCGAGCCCCCAAGGAGTGAAAATGCGCCGACGCTCTCATCCTTGGTTTCCACCTTTTCTCGCTTTTCTTCTTCCCACGGGTTGAGAATTGGGGGGGGCTCTGCGGTGTGATTTTCAGTGTTTGGCGTACCCGTGTCGAGTTTTTCGTGTATTTCGGGTTCTCTTATGGCAACTCCGTCATATCCCTCCGGCACTGCACCGACAGCCTCAGTGCCTATGTAGCTTCTCGAATACATCTAACCACCTCGCTTCATAATCTTAAGAACGTCGGCTATTGATACCATAGAGTCAATGGCCGATGCGCGTCTTTCGGAAAGGTAGGGCTTCAGGAGCGTGAGCAGCTCGCTGCGGCCTCTTTGCGAGCGCGCGGGCACAGCGCTTGCCGCGACCTCGGCCCTCTCTTGCGGCGCGACGGTCGGTGAGGCCTCCTTTGGAGCCTCCTTCGGCTGACTTTCGCCTTTAGCTAAATTTGATATTTCCTCAATTAGCTTTGGGTTTTCCATTATCAGATTTATTATTCTTCCAAGGTCGGGAGTCGAGGCTTCGCTCATTTTAGCTCCTTTTTTCTGTACGCATCGATAAGCTTTATAGCATCGCCTACGTTGAATTTCGTTCCCATCACGGCACTGCGCAAACGCTCAAGCTCCTCGTGTGAGGGTGTTTTCTCGGGCAGATTTATTCCGTGGGATTTTGCAATTCTCACTATCTCGCACCAGAGCTCCGCATCCGGCTTTGCCGCAAGCTCTAAAACCTTTTCTCTGTTGATTTTCATTTTTTTCTCGCTTTCTTAGTTACTGCTTTTATTGTATGCGACAATCTTTTTTCTGTTAACGCTCGGAATTGATTTTTTTAGCCTTTTCAAAACTTCTTTTTTCACCTTGCATTTTTTATTATTTTATGATAAAATATCTTTATTAAGCGAGAGGAGATGCCGCCAATGGACGAGCTGCGTGAGATAATAGGTAAGAATATAGCTGAGCTGCGCTCGGGCAAAGCAATGACGCAAACAAGACTTGCCGAGCTGCTTAATTACTCGGACAAGGCGGTTTCAAAGTGGGAACGCGGAGAGGCCGTGCCCGACGTTGCGGTTTTAAAGCAAATCGCAGACTACTTCGGTGTTACGGTGGATTATCTTCTCCGTGCCGAGCATGCCGCAGACGAGCTTCCGCCCCCCTCGCACCCCCGCCGCTCGAACAAGCTCTTCATCACCCTTATCGCTATCTCAGGCGCGTGGCTTATTGCCACCTTGGCGTTTGCAGCCTTGGTATCCGTCGGCACCGGGGACTTTGCGCCGTGGTTATGCTATATTTACGCTATTCCCGTCACCTTTATTTTAGCCATTGTATTTAACAGCGTGTGGGGGTTAAGGCGGCTGAATTTTATTATTTGGTCCTTCATTTTGTGGTCCTCGGTCGTTGCCGTCTTTCTCACGCTAATCGAGGTCTTTAGTTTAAATCTTTGGGTTTTATTTATCACGGGTATACCCGCACAGATTATAATCTTCTTTCTTCCCGGTATAAGAATGGGGAAGGGTAGTATCGCCGCCAAAGGAGGAAAAACGTTATGACACCTCGTAAAAAGCCGCTGGATGACGGCATCGAGAAGCCTAAAGGCTTAAAAGACGTGCCGCTATATATCGTAAGGTGTGTGAGTGGCTTCTTAAAAAGACTCTTTTACATAATCTCACTCGTTTGGGAGGCGGCACCGCTGATGCTTGTTGCCATGTGCGCGCTCTGTCTTCTTGACGGTGTTATCCCCGTTGTCGGCGCTTATATCTCAAAGGATTTGCTTAACGGCATTGCCTCGCTCGTTTATCAGGGCGCTGCCCCGAGCGGAAGCGTGTACGAGGACCTTTTTGTCACTATGGCACCGCTTATCTCGCTTTTTATTGCTTATTTTGTATATCTCTTTTTGAAAAAGCTGTTCTACCGTGTCAATATTACCGTGACGGGTATTGCGGGCGAGCTCGTTGTAAATCATATAAAGCTTAAAATCATAGGTAAAGCGCGTGAGCTTGACCTTTCCTCGTTCGACCGCCCTGAGTTTTATGAGAAGCTCGAGAACGCGAACAGAGAGGCGGGTATGCGCCCGATACAGATTCTCGTTGCTACCTTTACGGTAATCAGCACGCTCATTAGCACAGTTTCTTTTATGGCGGTGCTGACAACTTTGAGCCCTATAGCGCCGATAGCTATCATAATCTTTGCTATCCCCGGCGCTGTCGTTAATTACCTTTACCGCAAACGCAGCTTCAGTTACGTCAGATGGCACTCAAAGGAGCGCCGGCAGATGAACTATTACTCCTCGCTTATGGTTGATAAGGACAAGGTGAAGGAAATTAAGCTGCACTCGCTCTCAGATACCTTTACGGAGAAATATAAGAGTGCCTTCGGGCGCTACTTCGCGGGGCTTAAGCGTCTTTTTGTAAGCGAGGGGGCAACGCAGATTGCAGTTGGCCTTATCTCAACGCTTACGAACGGCGTTTTGCTCGTTTACGTCGCGTACATGGTTCTTTTCTACGACGGACAGATTGGCGACTACTCGCTCTACTCGGGCGCTCTCACCTCTATTTCCACCTACGTTGCAACCCTTGTTAGCTCGACGGCTACCATTTACGAGGGAACGCTGTTTATAAATAATATGCTCGACTTTATGGCCGAGCCCTCAAATATTCTGCCGACCGTGGCAGAGCCGGTGCTTCCCACTCGCGGCGGTCATACAGTAGAGTTTATAAATGTCAGCTTCAAGTATCCCGGTACTGAGAAATACGTTCTTCGCGACGTAAATCTCACTATGAATAAGGGAGAGTCGGTTGTTCTCGTCGGCCTTAACGGTGCGGGAAAGACGACTCTTATCAAGCTCTTAACGAGGCTTTATGACCCAACCGAGGGCATTATTTTGCTTGACGGCAGAGATATCAGAGAGTATGACGTAGATGCGCTTTACAGGATTTACGGCATAATATTTCAGGACTTCGGCAGGTATGCCGAGAGTGTGTCCGAGAACATTGCGTTCGGTGAGGTTGACGGCCGTGCCGACGGTGACGTTGAGCTCGCGGCAAGGCGCGCGGATGCTGACGGATTTATCAGAGAGCTGCCGCGCGGGTATGACACGCCTCTTACGCGAATGTTTGAGGAGGACGGCATAGAGCTGTCCGGCGGACAGTGGCAGAAGCTGTCGGTGGCAAGAGCCTTTTACAAGGACTCAGATATTCTGATTCTTGACGAGCCCACCGCATCGCTTGACGCAATTGCCGAGAGGCGTGTGTTTGAGTGCTTTGAGGAGCTTTCTTGCGGCAGGCTTACGGTGTTCGTATCTCATAGACTCTCTAGTGCCGTAACCGCGAGTAAGATAGTGGTTATTGACGGCGGTAAGATTTCGGAGGTAGGCACGCACGCAGAGCTAATGGCAATGGGCGGGAAATACTATACGCTCTTTACTACGCAGGCAGACAGGTATATAGAGAAATAGAGAAATCCTGAACGCTTTTTGTATAACCGAATAAAAAAGGCACTTCAGAACAGTGCCTTTTTACAAGAAACGGCAGGGGTGCTAAGCGCCTCTGCCGAAAATTTTGATATTTGGTGTCGTTTGTGTCAAATTTCTTTGTTTTATTACATTTTTAACCGCCAAGGCCCGCCGCGCCTATGATGCCGGCATCGTTGCCAAGTCTAGCAATAACGACTCTCGTCTTATGCTCACTGTCGCGTGTAAACTGCTCACGGTCGACGAGTGAGGTGAGCGGCTTTAAGAGATATTCGCGCTCGTTGCATACACCGCCGCCAATTGATAGCACCTCGGGCTGAAAGACGTTTATGATATTGGTAACTCCGACTGCAAGATAGTAAATATATTCGTCAACGAGAGCTTTGCCATAGCTATCGCCGCGGCGCATGGCGTTGAAGGCAGTTCTTGCGCTGACGCGACCCTCGCGCTCGCTTTCCTCAAAAAGAAGGGAAGGGATACCCTTGATTTTTAGTTCTGCCATCTTTTCCTTTGTAGCAGCGGTGAGTGCCGTAGCTGAGGAGTACGCCTCAAAGCAACCTCGCCTTCCGCAGCTGCACTGTCTGCCACCTGCCAAAATAACCATGTGTCCGAGCTCTGCTCCCGAGGAGTTCAATCCACCGGCAAAAATTTTACCGTTTATGATAATTCCGCTGCCAACGCCCGTGCCGAGCGTTATCATAACCGAGCTTTTTGTACCGCGCGCAGAGCCTGCGAGGGCTTCGCCGAGGGCGGCCGCGTTTGCATCGTTTGCCACGAATACGCGCTCTGCCGGAAAATGCTTTTTGAAAGCCTCGACGATAGGAAAATTTTTAAATCCGAGATTAAAAGCCGCCTCAACGGTGCCGGACTCGTAATTTACCGAGCCGGGTGTTGCAATGCCCACGCTTTTTACCTTGTCGAGTGTCAGCGCGTGCCTGCGTAAAAGCTCGCTTGCGAGCTCTGCCATATCCTTTACAACCGCCTCGTTGCCGCGGCTTGGCAGCGTAGGGGATGAAATTTTGTCTATCAGCTTTAAATTTTCGTCACAAAGGCCGACGGCAATATTGGTGCCGCCAAGGTCAACGCCTATACTGTACATGAATCCTTACTCCTTTAAAATTGCCATATTAATTATATTACCAAAATACACCGCTGTCAAGCATTTTTGCCTTGAATATATGGGTATAAATGCGGATTACAGGAGTTGTTCATAAAAAGTTAACAATTAACTTCTGCCAAGCTATTGAAAAATCGACAAAAATGGTATACAATATAGCCGACCGTAAAATAATTAGTTTTACGCAAGGATTTTAGAAAGGAAATCTAATGAAAAGATTTGTATATGCCGATAATGCGGCAACGACGCCGGTGAGCCCTGAGGTTCTGGCGGCAATGATGCCCTGCTTTGGTACAAGCTTCGGCAATCCCTCGAGCCTTCACGAAAAGGGCAGAGAGGCAAAGGTAATGCTTGACGATGCAAGAAGCAGGATAGCCAAGGTTCTTGGCTGTGATGCTTCCGAAATATATTTCACCTCCTCGGGTACTGAGGCTGACAACTGGGCAATTCGCGGTGCAGCAATGCGTATGCGCGAGAAAAAAGGCAGAAATCACATAATAACGAGCAAAATCGAGCATCCGGCGGTGCTTCGCACCTGCGAGGCGCTTGAGCGTGAGGGTTTTTCGGTAACCTACGTGGGCGTTGACTCGGACGGTATCGTTAGCCTTGACGAGATTCGCGATGCTATAAATGAAAAAACCGCGCTTGTAGCGGTTATGTTTGCTAACAATGAGGTTGGCACGCTTGAGCCTATCGAGGAGATAACGGCGATTGCGCACTCGGCGGGCGCGCTTATGTTTACCGATGCCGTACAGGCGTTTGGCAGCGTGGATTTTAGTCTCTCAAAGCTCCCTGTTGATATGCTCTCAATCTCCGGTCATAAGATTGGCGCTCCGAAGGGCATAGGCCTTCTTTTCGTTCGCCGCGGCGTTGTGATAAACAATCTTATCGATGGCGGCGGTCAGGAAAGACGTAAGAGGGGCGGCACCGAAAATATGCCGTATATCGTCGGCTTTGCCAAGGCTGTAGAGCTTGCTAAGGAAAGGCTGAATGAGCTACCCCGTGTTGCGAAAATGCGCGATAGACTCATAGAAGAGCTTACGAAAATTCCGTATTCGCGTCTTAACGGTCACAGGACGAAAAGGCTGCCCGGTACAGTTAATATCGGCTTTGAATTTATTGAGGGCGAGAGCCTTCTTCTCTGGCTTGATATAGCCGGAATATGCGCATCAACAGGTTCGGCCTGCTCATCTGCATCGCTTGAGCCCTCACACGTGCTTCTCGCGATGGGCATCCCGCACGAGAAGGCACACGGCTCACTCCGCATATCCATTTCAAAGGATACCACGGAAGAGGATATCGATTACATTATAGAAACCGTACCTACCGTAGTGGAAAGACTCCGTAATATGAGTCCGCTTTGGGAGGACGTAATTAAAAGCACGGCTAAATAAGAGGTAAAGACAATGCAATACAGTGAAAAAGTAATGGATCACTTCACCAATCCGAGAAACGTAGGTGAGATTGAAAACGCTGACGGTGTCGGCGTGGTTGGAAACGCAAAATGCGGCGATATAATGAAAATTTATCTTAAGATAGACGAAAACGACGTCATCACCGACTGCAAGTTCAAGACCTTTGGCTGCGGTGCGGCAATAGCGACCTCGTCTATGGCAACCGAGCTTATTAAGGGACACACCGTTGAGGAGGCGCTTAAGATTACGAACGGCGTAGTTGTTGAGGCGCTTGAGGGGCTTCCACCTGTCAAGGTGCATTGCTCTGTTTTGGCAGAGGAGGCGGTAAAAACTGCCGTTGCCGATTACTATAATAAAATCGGCCGTCCCATTGACTTCGTTATAGAAAAATCGCACGACGAAGAATAATAAATTTGCCTCGGATAACTCTTGAAAAAGAAATGATGAAAGAGTGATTCGAGGCTTTTTTGTAAATAATTATTTGCAAATGGCACTATTTTTTTAATAAAAAACAAAAACCGGAGAACGAAAACGGTGAAAATTTTAGTGGGCATCAGCGGCGGTGTTGACAGTGCCGCCGCGGCAAAGCTGCTTTTGGATATGGGTCATGAGGTTGAGGGGGCGGTCCTCGTTATGCACGGCTACACCGAGACCTGCTTGGCGAGGGAGGTATCGGACTCGCTTGGAATACCGCTTCATGAAATTGACTGCACCAAGGCGTTTGACGAGGCGGTTAAGTCGAACTTCGTGAGTGAATATCTTCTGGGCAGGACACCAAACCCTTGCATAATTTGCAATGCCGAGGTGAAGTTCAAAT
Organism: Eubacteriales bacterium; assembly: GCA_045576815.1. GTDB lineage: Bacteria > Bacillota > Clostridia > Oscillospirales > CAG-272 > UBA1740. The sequence goes on along the minus strand of JAZNHD010000068.1, from coordinate 14,471 downwards.
ATCTTTACGATTTTGCGATGAGTCACGGCTTTGACAGGATAGCAACCGGTCATTATGCCGATATCGTATCCTTTTCGGAGGGCGAGGATACTCGCTATGCTGTCGTTGCGGGTGATGACGCGGCAAAGGACCAGAGCTATATGCTGTATAGGCTGGGTCAGGACGTGCTTTCCCGTCTTAGTCTTCCGCTCGCGAAATATAATAAGGTAGAAATTCGAGATATTGCGAGAGACGCGGGTGTTTCGGTTGCCGACCGCCCTGACAGCCAGGAGATATGCTTTATACCCGACGGCGATTACGCAGATTATATAGAATCTGTAGCGGGCAAGTCCGAATACGGTGTTTTTCTAGATGAAGACGGCAGTGTTATCGGTAAACACAAAGGGATTATAAGATATACGGTAGGTCAGCGCAAGGGTCTTGGCATATCGCTTGGAGAGCGCGCATTCGTCTCAAATATAGACGCGGCCGCAAATACCGTAACAATCTCGCGCGGCTCGTATGCCGTGACAAAGCTCTTGATTTCGGATATCGTTTATTCGGGAATGCGCAGGATGCAGACCGGCGAAACGGACGTGTTTTCGGTGCGCGTAAGGTATAAAGCAAGGCCTGTCACGGCATCGGTGAGGTCTATTTGTAACGGCATGGCAGAGGCTACGCTTGAATCTCCGGTATCGGCCTCGCCCGGTCAGTCGGCTGTTTTTTACGACGGAAATCGGGTTGTTTTTGGCGGCTTTATAGTTTTGGCGGAGTCTTAAATTAGCTTAGAAACGCAACGATGACGGTCGGAGAAAAGCGAGAAAAACCGCATAAAAAGGCGAGCGAGGACTCAGAAAAACTCGCTCGCCTTGCTTTTTTGCCAAATTCTGTGTGTAGAAAAAAACGTTCATAATTTGTGAACTTTGCACAAATCAAAGTGAATTGTTTTTCAAATGTTCACTAACGCAAAAAAACCTCATAAAAGTAAAAATTATTTACTACTACATCAAAAAACCTGTTAAATCAAGCCAAAATGGCGTTAAATAGTAAATAAAAATTACTATTATCGATTTTTTTGCCGCGATACGCGAAACGCATGTAAACAAAAGGTTACTTTTTGAAAAAGTCTTGAAAAATCACGGCGCTTTTTGAGCCTCGGCGGTGCCTTCGCCTAATATTTATGGGTATTGACTTTTCGGTGCGCTTTATGATATAATCTTGCGTGTGTAATATTGGTGCGGTAGGCAACCGCGTCATAAGCATCAAACAATTTCTTGGAGGAAATCAGCACATGAAAAAAACCTTGTCACAGAAGGTGAAGACGATGCTCCCGAACTTCGGGACCTTCTTCAAAAAGGCCGTTTGCCTGCTTCTTTCTGTAACGACGTTTCTTGGCGCAACGGCCTTCACCTCTCTTGCCGGAGAGCTGAAGGGCTCGGACAGCACCTCGTCTACCCTTGAGGAGATGCAGTCGCTCGTTGCGGCATCCTCTTACGCCGACTATATCGCGAGCTTCGCGGGAAGTCAGCAGGACGGATTATCTGTTTATACTGTCGATTTGATAGGCGGTATGGTTGCAGACGGAGACGCTGTTATAACGGCAAACAGTCAGGCTTGTCTTGACTCAAGGGAACAGAATCCCGATGATTGGACGAAGTTTGGTACGGACAACTGGAATAATTCGGTTTATCTTCCGACGGTAAGTAAGGACGGTAAGCAGGCAGGCTCTGCTTCCTGGAGCTTCACCGTTTCGAAGGAGCAGGAGGGACTTTACTATCTCCGAATTGAATATTTCAATTGTCAGATTGACTATACCGACACGGAGCTCTCTGACGGAGATGCTTCGGAAAGCAGCAGTGTCAGTGCAATTCAGCGCAAGCTTATGATTGACGGTAAAATACCTTTTAAAGAGGTTTCGAGCATTACCTTCGATAAGCACTGGATTTACGACTACGACGATCCGAAGAGCGTTACCACGGTTATCGCTACCGGAGAGGAGGGGACTACTGTTGAATACAGGACCGACTCCGAGGGTTATTATAAGGTAGTTACGAAAATCTGGAGAGACGGCGATCAGCTTAAGAAGACCGAGACCGTTTATACCATTACTCAGGATATCAACGGCAACTCTATGGCTCCTAACGCTGAGGAGGTCTCCGAGTGGTCTACCGTTACCGTGAGCGACTCGACCGGCTACTATCACGGCTACTTCAGCTTCTATATGTCCGAGGGTACTCATACCATCACCCTTGAGGCAGAGCGTGAGCCTATGATAGTTAAGTCTATCGAGCTCGTCCCCGCATACGACTCTACCGAGATCCCCACCTACGACGAGGTTCTCGAGCAGTACGAGAGCGCGGGCTACGCAGACGCAACCGACGGTGATATTATCCGTATTGAAGCAGAGTTTCCGGATTACGTGTCCGACTCCTCGGTTACCGCTACTAACGATAACACCTCTGCGGTTAACTATCCTATTGCCTCTAACGCACAGCTTTTCAACGTTATCGGTGAGAGAGGATATAACGCAGTAGGGCAGTGGGCGGCTTACAAGTTTACAGTCAATAAGACCGGACTTTACAACCTTGCCATGCGCTTCAAGCAGGATACCCTTCAGGGTATGTATATCTGCCGTGCCATAAAGATTGCCGGCGGCGACAGTTCGCTCGGACAGTTTGAATACGGTGTTGACGGCTCACCGGAGGTACCCTTCCTTGAGGCCTACAATGCGCAGTTTAACTACTCGAAGGAGTGGCAGTCTGTTTACGTTGGCGACGAGATATTCCTCGATGAGGACGGAAAGGCTGTAAACGTAGGCGACTACTCGATTGATAAGAACGGCAACTACGTTGACTCCGAGGGTAATATTGTAAATCTCACAAGACAGAAGAGAGATTTCAAGTTCTATTTCGAGGCGGGCGTTGAGTACACCGTATATCTTGAGTGCTCTCTCGGTACTCTCCGTGACTACATACAGAGAGTTGAGGCGTCGCTTGATAAGATCAACGAATACTACCTTAAGATACTTAAGCGTACAGGCTCCGACCCCGACCAGTATCAGGACTACAAGTTCTACGAGAGCATGCCCGAGGTTGTAGTCGGTCTCGGCACTGAGGCGGTTGAGCTTGAGAACGTTAAAAGAGGACTTCAGAATCTTTGCGGTACTAACGGCTCGCATATAGCGACTCTTGATACCGTAGCTCGTATCCTTGACATAATGGGTTCGGAATACGGCGACCATATTGCCGCTAACATGGCGAACCTTAAAACCTATCTCGGTACCCTCGGTACTTGGATAAACGACTCAAAGAAAAGTGCGATGATGGTCGATTCCATCAGCGTTATTCCGGCGAACTCCGATGATTCGGCGCTTCCCCAGGCAAATGCAAACTTCTTCCAGTCTATTTGGTTTGAGATTTCCTCTTTCATATATTCATTCTTCACCGAATATGACCAGATGGGTCTTACGGAAATTCCCGATGAGAATACGACCACGGTTGACGTGTGGATTGCTACCGGCCGTGACCAGTCTAACATATGGCGTTCTATGATTGACGCCGACGGCGGATTTACCGATCAGACCGACGTTGCGGTAACGCTTAAGCTCATTACCGGCGATACGCTTCTCCCCTCCATTCTTTCAGGAAGAGGACCTGACGTATATCTTGGACTTGGCGCTGCGGAGGTTATCAATTACGCTATACGTAACGCGGTTCTCCCGCTTTCGGGTGACGCTGCAGCAGAGAACGATCCGTTCGCTAACTACATCTACGAGAATGAAAACGGCGAGAGAGTTTATATCAGCGAGAACGATATAGCAAGCGCCGACCTCACGGGACTTAAATTGGTTTCCGACAGCTTTAAGCACGTAACCGAGTCTAACTTCGTTCCTGCGGCTATGGACACCTTGACCCTTGATAACAAAACCTACGGCATTCCTCTTCAGATGAGCTTTGCTATGATGTTCTACCGCATGGACGTTCTTGCGCAGCTTAATCAGGAGGTTCCCGAGTCGTGGGATCAGCTTCTTGCTATTCTTCCCGTGCTTCAGTCGAATAACATGGAAATCGGTGTTTCCTACATCAGTGCTCTTGACTTCATGATTTATCAGATGGGCGGAAACATGTGGAAGTACACCGACCAGTCGGTTTACAATGCTGCCGACGCGGGTGCAAAGATTGACCTTGACTCCGACATCGCACTTGAGGCGTTTGAGTTTACCTGTCGCCTTTACACCGACTATTCCTTCCCTGTAAGCTTTGATACAGCTAACCGTTTCAGAACGGGTGAGATGCCTATCGTAATCGGCGACTACGCATCTATTTATAATAACCTTGTCGTATTCGCTACCGAAATCAGCGGTCTTTGGGAGTTCTCGTCTCTTCCCGGTTCTATAAGAGAGGACGGAACTTATAATTACGACTCGCTTGCAGGTATTTCCGCGACGGTTATTCTTGACGGCTGCAGGGGCGAGGAGCTCCTTGCCGCTTGGCGCTTTGCTCAGTGGCAGACCAGCGCAGATATCCAGTCCAGCTACGGTAACAGCATGGTTGCTCTTATCGGTCCCTCGGCTAAGTACGAGACGGCTAACATCAATGCCATAAAGGACCTTTCCTGGACTGCAAAGGAGAAGGCTGCAATTATGAATCAGATTGACAACCTTTCCTCTGTCGTTAACTATCCCGGCTCTTACATCATCGCAAGATATATGAAGTTCGCGTTCCTTGACGCTTACAACGACGGCGCAAGACCTTACGACGCTATGATGAACTATATTTCGGCGATGAACGATGAAATCTCCCGTAAGCGCGAGGAGTTCTCGCTTCCCACCTACGGTGCAGACGAAGAGCCCGTTAAAAAGACTTCTGAGTAATAAAGGAGAGCAAAAATGTCACAAAATGATGCGAAGGCTAAACGCCCCGTGAAGCGTGGCGAGATGTCGAAGTTGCAGTGGACATGGAAAGAGATGAAGCGTAATAAGACCGCTTACTTTATGGTAGCGCCGTTCCTTATTCTCTTTATCGTCTTCACGGTGCTCCCTGTACTACTTTCGATGTTCTTAAGTCTTACCGACTTCAACATGCTCGAGATGCCCGGTTGGAAGGGCTTTGATAACTACGTAAGACTTTTCCTCTACGACGAGATATTCATGATCGCCGTACAGAACACGCTTATATTCGCAGCCGTTACCGGTCCCGTATCCTATATTCTTTCGCTTTTGGTTGCGTGGTTCGTTAACGAGCTTCCCCCGAAAATCCGCGCGGTAGTAACTCTTATATTCTACGCGCCCTCCATCTCCGGTCAGGTTTATCTTATTTGGAAGACCCTATTCTCGTCCGACGCATACGGCTGGGCGAACGCGACCTTGATGGACCTCGGACTTATGAATTCGCCTATCCTCTGGTTTGAGGATGCGAACTACGTAATGCCGCTTTGTATAGTGGTTGCGCTCTGGACCTCGCTCGGTACGGCATTCCTGTCGTTCATTGCCGGTTTCCAGACGGTTGACCGCTCGATGTATGAGGCAGCTGCCGTTGACGGAATTAAGAACCGCTGGTAGGAGCTTTGGTACATAACGCTTCCCACGATGCGTCCTCAGATGATGTTCGGTGCCGTGCTTGCTATTACAAACTCGTTCGGCTTCGGTGCTGTCGTTGACGCACTCTGTGGCTTCCCCTCGGTCGACTATGCGGCGCATACGATAATGCACCATCTTAACGACTATGGCGGATCCAGATATGAAATAGGCTATTCCTCTGCGATAGCCGTGGTGCTCTTCATAGTAATGTTCGCATCGAACATACTGATTAAGAAGGCGCTCTCGAAGGTAGGTGAGTAAGTATGGCTAAAAAACTGAGAGTAAGAGGACATAAGGTCGTCCTTAACCGTTCAGCAGGCGGTGATACCGGTATTACAGTTATGCTTACCCTCCTCGGACTTGTCATGTTCTTACCTATGTATTACGTCGTGATTCAGTCCCTGAAGCCGCTTGACGAGCTCTTTATGTTCCCGCCGCGCTTCTATGTAAGCAATCCTACCTTTGATAACTTTACAGATCTCTTTACGCTGATGAGCGATTCTTGGGTTCCTTTCTCAAGATACATATTCAATACGGTATTCATCACCGTGTGCGGTACTGTAGGAAACCTCGTATTCGCTTCTATGGCAGCGTACTCGCTGGCGAAGCTTCGCTTCCCCGGCAGAAATATGATATTCCAGGTCATAGTAATGTCCCTTATGTTCCATTCGACGGTAAACCAGGTAACTCACTTCATTATCATGTCGGCATTCGGCTGGATTGATACCTACCTTTCGATTATCGTTCCTTCAATGGCAAGCACTATGGGTCTTTACCTTATGAAGCAGTTCATGGAGTCCTCTGTGCCGGATACGGTTCTTGAGTCTGCGCGTCTTGACGGCGCAAGCGAGTTCAGAACCTTCCTTATCATAGCAATGCCTATGGTTAAGCCTGCATGGCTGACGCTTATGATTGAGTGCTTCAAGGCACTCTGGAACTCCGGTTCCTCGATTTACATACACTCCGAGGAGCTGAAGACCTTTAACTACGCTATTAACCAGATAGTATCGGGCGGTATCGCACGTTCCGGTGCGGGTGCTGCGGCGATAGTTATAATGATGATAGTCCCCATCGCAATCTTCGTTCTTAACCAGAGCCAGATTATAGAGACGATGGGTTCGTCAGGTATGAAAGACTAACGGGGAGGGAAACGATGAAAAGCAAAATAACGAAAATCTTTTTGTTCGTGTTAGTGGCAGTAATGCTCTTCGGCACGATTTCTCCCGTAGCGTACGAGTCCTACGATACCTACACCTACTCTATCGACGGCAAGCCCCTTCCGTCGCCCCACGCTTATACTCCCGACGTAAATACTTACGACTCGGCGAAGATGGGACTGCTCGAGGGCTACTTCTGGCGCTATGACGGTGACGGAAACGTGGCAATATGGGCAGGCACCAGCATGGAGCCGCTTGCTAACGGCAGAGTATATTCCGACGATCTCGTTTACGTACTTAACAGCGATAACGTGTCATACTCCGTAGCAGGTTACAGACCTGTGGCAGAGGATGCAGCACTCCTTATCGAGATTGCTGAGGCACTTAAGGCTGTTGCGGATCTTCATACTTCGGTTGACGGCCAGAATAACGTAAAGGTTTCCTTTAACAGCGGCGCGCTTATGGTTGACGATCCTCTGAACCCCGGAAGTAAGGTTTTTGTCGAGATGACGCGTGCCGATGCGGCAACCGTAGTAAGCGCCCTCCTTTCCGATGCGCTTCTCGCTGCGGCAGCGCTTCCCGAAAATGCCGGGAAAAATATCGTAGCCGAGGTTAATTACAACGACGTGCTCAGCATGATAGTAAACAAGCTCGGTCTTACCCGCGGTGACGCTCCTATTTCGATTAAGATTCCCGCAACCCACGAAGGACTTCCTGTTACGGGGATTGCCGACGGAGCTTTTGCGAAGGGTGCTTACGGCAATGACTACGCCCCCGTTGCGGCATACTATTCTAACGTTATGTCAGTTGTTATTGGCGAAAACGTTGCGAGCATCGGTGAGAACGCGCTCTCTGGCCTTGTAAACGGCGCTGAGATATTTTATGAGTCCGACTCGGGAAAGTATAATAGCATTGCTATCGACGAGACGAACGCGCGTGCACTCTCCACATCGAGAGTTTACTACTACTCCGAGTTTATAAAGTTCGGTAATAAGAAGCTCGCGCTTGCGAATGATATTACCGCAGACAACGAGGGTAATCTCTACATAGCCGATAAGGAAAACAACCGTATAGTAGTACTCAACAAGTACAGCTACAAGGTTATCGGTGTTATGGGTACCTACGTTGACGAGTACGGCTCGCTCCAGACTCTCAACGCACCCACCGGTATTTTCGTAACCGATCCTACCAAGATGGTAGATGAGTCCAGCTTTATCTTCGTTTGCGACAGCGGTAACTCCCGTATAGTCGTATTCGACAGAAACTACAATTACGTAAGAACCATTGAAAAACCCAAGAGCGCACTTCTTAAGGAAGCAGCGTTCAAGCCCTATGCGATAGCGGTTGATAAGTACGGAAGAATTTTCGTAGTATCTCAGAGCTGCTACGAGGGTGTTATAGTAATGTCGGGCGAGGGTGATTTCACCGGCTTCATTGGTGCACAGAAGGTTACTTACAACGTTATTCAGCAGCTTTGGAGACGTTTCCAGTCTGCAGAGCAGCGCGCACAGTCTATGCAGAATTTGCCTATGGCGTACAACAACATCACGGTTGACGACGACGGCTTCGTTTACGTAACTATTAACTTCACCGATAGAGACGAGCAGGTAAAGCAGCTTGCGGCACTCAAGTCCAAGCAGCAGACCTATTCGCCTGTTAAAAAGCTCAACTCCACGGGTGCTGAGATTATGAAGCGTAACGGCTTCTTCGTTCCCGGCGGAGAGGTTGACGTATTCCAACCCGAGGAGGTTTCGAGAATTATTGACATCGTGCTCGGTGACGAGGGCTCTTGGACTATTCTTGATAACTCCGCAAACCAGAAAACCGGAAGAATAAGAGCGTTCACCTACGACCAGAACGGTAACCTCCTTTTCGCCTTCGGTGATAAGGGTGACCAGGTTGGTAACGGTGAGGACTTCGTTGCAATGACCTATCAGGTTATTGACGACGTATACAACCTTGTATTCCTTGATAACGCTGCAACCGGCTTCAAAATCACGATTTTCCATCCTACCGATTACTGTGATACGATAATGAACGCTCTGCGCAACGAGAACGAGCATAACTTCTCGGCAACAATTGACTATTGGCGCGAGGTTCTTACGAGCAACACTAACTTTGACCTTGCTTATATCGGTATCGGTAAGGCGCTTTACAACCAGGGTCAGTACGACGAGGCTATGAAGATGCTTGCAAGTGCTTACGAGACCGAGTATTACTCGAAGGCGTTTGCGGAAACGAGAAAGCAGCTGCTTTCGGTTATCCTTCTCCCGCTTATAATCGGAATCGTAGTTCTTCTCGTACTCGTAGCTAAGTTCCTTGGCTGGGCAAAGAAGAAGAATAAGGCGACCTCTCTTAAGGTTGGCAGAAAGACCTATCTTGAGGAATTGCTTTACGTCTTCCATCTCGTATTCCACCCGTTTGACGGCTTCTGGGATTTGAAGCACGAAAAGCGCGGATCGATAAGAGCCGCAACCACGATACTCGGAGTTGCGATACTCGCATTCTTCTACCAGGCGATAGGACAGGGCTATATGTTCAATCCGAGAGGCGATTATTCCACTGTATTCGTTCAGATACTCGGACTTCTCGTTCCCGTTCTTCTCTGGGTTATTTCCAACTGGTGTCTTACGACACTCTTTGACGGTGAGGGAAGTCTTAAGGACATTTATATTGCGACCTGCTATTCGCTCGCACCTCTTCCTCTCTTCGTTATAATATCCACAATTCTCACTAACGTATTTACGGTTTCCGAGGGCGGTATCGTTAGCCTTCTCGTATCTATCGGTTGGGTATGGGTTGCTATACTCCTCTTCTTCGGTATGTCCGTAACGCACGATTATTCCACAGGAAAGAACGTTATAACCACGCTCGGTACTATCGTTGCCATGGCGGTTATTATGTTCATCGCTATACTCTTCTCGAGCCTTGTAATTAAGATGGTTACGTTTGTTATGGCGATATTCACGGAAATCGGCAACCGAGTATAATCACAGGAGGTAAACAGAATGAAATTAAATAGAATAATATCATCTCTTCTTGTCTTCGTGATGCTCTTTACCGGTATTATTACCGTGCTTCCCGTTGGCAGCCTTGCATCTACCGCTTCTACCGTTTCGGTTAATAGCGATGCGGCTCTTTCGAATGACAAGGTCAAGGATATAATTGATGCATATGCAGAGTACACTTACTCCACGGCAGAGGAGATGCTTGAGGAAGAGCGTACCCTCGGATATCTTGACAGTGTAACTAAGGGTGACTATACGGTATACGTTAACCGTTATACCGGTGTTCTCTATTACGTTAACGGTCTGACCGGTCAGATTCTGACGAGTAACCCCATCGACCTCGGCTACAGAAAGAATATCGGTTATCCTCTTCTTAGCCAGATAGATATCGTTTACATGGACCTTGCGACAAACTTGACCGGTAACTATAACACTGTCGAGTGGATATTAAACGGCTCGCAAATGGCTGTTGAGGCACTGGCAGACGGTATTCGCGCGACCTACTATCTTGGAGAGACAGACAACCGCTTCTTCACTCCCGCATCCATTATGGCGGATGACTTTGACTCTCATATTGCAGAGCCCCTCTTTGACGCGTTTGCCGCTCTTATTGACGAGCACTGCACAGAAACCTCATTTAATAAGAATAGACCCGGTCTTCGCGACGACCAAGACAAATATTACATTAAAAAGAATGTGAATAACTACGTTACCGCGATAACTGATGAGGTTGGAAAAGAAATTGGCACCAACAGCGCGGGATACGCCGCTATCAGCGAGTTGCGCGATGCTATCGTGACTATCTTTAACGGCTATAGCATCGTCGATATTTCAAAGTACAACCCCGACACCGAGAGTGGTGCTGCGAAAATCGAGGAATTAAAAAAGCAGGTTCCCGGCTGTGTAAACGGCCCTGTTTACAAGCTTGATAACGTCGAGAGCGTTGGACCGCTCAGAGTAGGTCACAGAGCAATTAAGAAATACTGTCCTAGCTACACCGAGGAGATGGTTAATGCCGATGAGGCTCGCGCAGGCTATACTCCCGACGAGTTAATTACTCCCAGCTTCAAGGTTTCGGTAGAATATAGAATCGACGATGATGGAAATCTCGTTGTTACCGTACCTATGAGCGCTGTTGAGTTTGACACCACGGCATACACTATTACCGAGCTTAACGTGCTTAAGTACTTCGGTGCGGGTGATATGAACCACGACGGTTATCTCTTCTTCCCTGACGGAAGCGGTGCGGTAGTAGAGTTTGACGACTTCTACACGCCGGATGATATCAAGGGTGAGAACGTAACTAACAACCAAATTTATTTTAAATCACCGATTTACGGTAAGGATTACTGCTATTCCGAAGTCACCGGTGCGCACAGAGAGCAGGTGGTTATGCCTGTTTACGGAATTGTAAACTCCGTAAAGGCTAACGCTGCTACCGCGGCACTTTCCGGCAGCGAGAGAGTTGATAACGGCTTCTTCGCTATAATCGAGGAGGGCTCGGCTCTTTCAAATCTAATTATTTCTACCGGTGGTGCAACTAATAAGTATGCAACTACCTACGCCTCCTTCTCGCCGTTCCCGATGGATCAATACCGTGTTACCGGCGGCACAGATAACGGATTTTACTACGTTGTATCCAAGGCGCCCTATCAGGGCTCGTTTGTGACGAGATACACCATGCTTTCAGATAAGACCACCGCAGCTGCGGCAGATCTTGAAGCAGGCGAATACTTTGATGCGAGCTACGTAGGTATGGCGGAGTGCTATCGCTCCTACCTCAAGGATAGCGGTGTTATAACCGCCATTTCCGAGGCTTCGGAGGATCTTCCTCTTTACATTGAAGCGCTTGGTTCTATTGATATCCTTGAGAGAATACTTTCATTCCCCGTAACAGTATCGATTCCTCTTACTACCTTTGACGACGTATATACTATGTATCAGGAGCTTTCCGACGCGAAGAATACTCTTGCTAATAAGGCTGACGAGTATAGAGCTCTTGCTGAGGCGATTACCGATGAGGAAGAGGCTGATCTGAAGCAGCAGTATCTTGACAAGGCTCTGAAGTACGACGAGCTTTCGGAAAAGGTGGACAATATCACTAACATCAACTTCAGACTCACCGGCTTTGCTAACGGCGGTATGTACTTCACTTACCCCACGAGAGTAAAGTGGGAGAATTCCGTTGGCGGACATAACGGCTTCGTTTCTCTTATAAACAATGCCAAGACCGAGTCTGAAAAGGCAGGTCACAGCTTTGGTGTATATCCTGATTTCGACTTTGCGTACATCAACAATACCGCCATTTTTGACGGCATCAGCACCAAGGGTACTGCGGCTTGCATGGTTGATAACCGTTATGCGTCAAAGCAGGTTTATAACTCCGTAGCAGGAAATTTTGAGTCGATTTTTGCACTCGTCGTATCCCCTGACTCCTACGAGAGACTCTACGACACCTTCAACGGTCAGTATGCGGGATACCAGTGGTCTCAGCTTTCGGTTTCCACCCTTGGCTCCGACCTTAACTCTAACTTCTATAAGGACAATGCTCTTGACAGAGAGCGAGCGCTTGGTGAGGTAGCTGCAACGCTTGATAAGATGGCAATCACCTCCGGTTATAACCTTATGTTAGATGCCGGTAACGTTTATGCCGCCAAGTATGCCGAGCATATTCTTAACGCTACTCTCGATTCGAGCCATTTCAGATACTCGTCTTATGCGATTCCTTTCTACGGCCTTGTCTTCCATGGCTACGTGAAATACGCAGGCTCGCCCATCAATTACTCGGGAGATCCCAATTATGATATTCTCCGTGCGATTGAGAACGGTGCGTCGCTCTACTACGTGCTTTGCATGCAGAACACCAATTACCTGAAGGATGACGAGAATCTTTCTAAGTACTACGGTGTTGATTACAAGAACTGGTTTGATAAGCTCGTTACTCAGTATACCACTCTTAATGCTGAGATCGGTGATCTTCAGACATACGAGATAGTAGGTCATAAGAGCATACTCTCCGAGCGTGTAATTGACTCGCTTGAGAGTGAGCGTAACTATAATAACCTTATCTCAGAGCTTGCAGAGGTTATCGACAGCACGATTTACCGTGCTATTGTGGCAAAGCAGGATGAGATGATCCGTGACGATGCTAACATCGGTCGCGGAGTTAAGGTTGAGATTGCCCGCGCGGAGCTTATAGCATACGCGAAGGAGACTATTAACCTTGCTACCGCAGAGCTTGAAGCAAAGTTTACGGCAGCGCTTGATGAGGTTATCGCAAAGTATACCGCTGAGTTCTCCGGTGAGGGCTATGCAAATCCCGAGGTGGTTACCGTCGGCGAGGCTGACATTACCTACAAGTCGATTTACAACTATTTCACAAATTCGGTTGCGACATCCGGCGATGACTACAATCGCACCGACTTCACCTCTGACAACGGTAACGTAGTTATGGTTACCTACCGTCATCCCGTAAGCGGTGATGAGGTTGTGTTCCTTCTTAACTACAACGCCTTCGCGGTCGACGTTATAATCGACAATACGGTTGACCCGTCGCTTGCGGCAGGCGAGACCGAAAAAATCACCCTTAAGCCTTACGGCTACCACAGAATAGGAAAGGAGGGATAACCTAATGAGTACAAATGAAAAAACAAACGGTGCGGGAAAGAAAAATCCGTTTGCGAATATCTTTTCCAAAATAGCAGCATTCTTCAAGGCTATCCCGGCTTTCTTCGCCAATCTGCCTAAGCACCTTTCGGTGTTTGGGCAGGGGGTAAAAGAGTTCTTCTCACAGCTTTTTAGCAAAAAGGCATCTCTTGATGCTAAAAAAGCGAGAGCAGGTTATCTTTTCGTTCTTCCGTTTATTATCGGAGTAGTTCTTATCTATCTGCCGATACTTATCGACTCTATTTGCTTCAGCTTTAATGAGATAGGTACGGAGATAGTTGACGGTGTAGCGCAGATTAAGCTCACGTTCGTAGGTTTTGATTATTATTTCAAGGCCTTTGAGACCGAATCCTTCACCGTGACACTTTTAAGCAGTGTTCAGCAGCTTATATTTGAGGTTCCCGCTATCATCGTCTTCTCACTCTTTATAGCAGTTGTTCTTAATCAGAAGATGCTTGGCAGAGCGGCCTTCCGTGCGATATTCTTCGTGCCCGTTATTATAGCTACCGGTATTATGGAGTCTATTAACGCGGCTGATATTATGCAGGGCAGTGCAGGCTCCGGTATCAACGATGGCTCGGGCTCCTCCGGCGGTATGGAGATTATCTCCATGCTTGACGTTCAGGCGCTCTTTAAGAGCATGAAGGTCGGCGGTGAGCTCGTTGAGTACGTTGTACAGCTCGTTAATAACGTTTACAGCATTATTAACTATTCGGGCGTACAGATGCTTATATTCCTTGCAGGACTTCAGTCAATATCCCCCTCGATTTACGAGGCGTGCCGCATTGACGGTGCGACGGGCTGGGAAACGTTTTGGAAGGTTACCTTCCCGATGATATCTCCCATGATTTTAGTAAACGCGGTTTACACTATAATCGACTCGTTTACGAGATCCACAAACCCGATGATATTGTTCCTTAAGAATTTTGCTGGAACGAACAGCCAAAAGGTTGCGATGTATTGGATTTATTTCGTGATAGTAATGCTGATAATCGGTGTATTCGCTTTGATTGCATCGTCGTTCGTATTCTATCAGAGAAGGGATTAAGGAGGTGCCGATATGGATTCTAAACCCGTTATAAC
>JAZNHD010000067.1:0-16114 GCA_045576815.1 Eubacteriales bacterium | reverse complement strand
TTGACGGCAGACGCGAGGTACACGACAGATTCCGCGTTGACTATGCGGGTCAAGGCAGCTATGATAAAATCGTGCCGAAGTTCCAAAGGCTCGTAGAAGCACGCGGCGGCAAGAATTACTATATGCGCGGCACGTTTACGCACGCGAACCCCGACTTTCTTGAGGACATCAAGGCGATGCTCGAGCTCGGATTTACAGAATTAAGTATGGAGCCTGTGGTTTGCGCACCGGGCGACCCTGCAGAGCTTGACGACTCTGATATGGAGATAGTCAAGGGCGAGTACGAGCGCCTTGCAAACCTTATGCTCGAGCGCGAGCGCGAGGGCAGACCCTTCACCTTCTATCACTATATGATAGACCTCACGGGCGGTCCTTGCATTTATAAGAGAATTTCGGGCTGCGGCTCAGGAACCGAATATATGGCGGTTACCCCATGGGGAGACCTATACCCGTGTCACCAATTTGTCGGTGACGACAGGTACAAGCTCGGTGATATTTACGAGGGTGTTACAAACACTGCGGCACAGGAGGAGTTTGCATCCTGCAACGTTTATGCGCGCCCCGAGTGCCGTGACTGTTGGGCAAGGCTCTATTGCTCGGGCGGCTGCGCGGCAAACGCATATCACGCAACCGGCTCTGTAAGGGGAGTTTACAAAAAGGGCTGTGAGCTATTCAAGAAGCGTATGGAATGTGCCATTATGCTCGCTATTGCAAGGCAGCTTGGTGACGTGTGATGAAAACGCCGATTTGCGACTTTCTTAATAAGTATTCGGAAAGCGGTGCGGTAAGGCTTCATATGCCCGGGCACAAGGGTGTGGGGCGTGTCGAAAATATTGACATCACCGAAATTTTCGGTGCTGACTCGCTCTACTCGGCAAACGGCATTATAGCCGAGAGCGAGAGGCACGCGAGCGAGCTTTTCGGAGCGAGGACGTTTTACTCCGCCGAAGGCTCTTCCCTCTCTATCCGCGCTATGCTCTACCTTATCTCACTCTATGCAAAGGACGAAGGTAAGCAACCGCTTGTTTTGGCAGGGCGTAACGCTCATAAGTCATTTATTTCAGGCATCTCACTCACGGACCTTGACGTTGAGTGGCTGCCGAGCAGTACCGAGAGCTATCTTTCTTCAGCAATTGACACGGAATATCTTGAAAAAAGACTCTCTCGGGGAGCATCACCCGCAGCGGTCTATATCACGTCTCCCGATTATCTCGGGTTTATGGAAAACGTAGAGGCGGTTTCTGAAATCTGCCACCGCTACGGCGTGCTTCTTCTCGTTGATAACGCACACGGAGCATATCTTAAGTTTCTTAACCCCTCGCGCCACCCGATAGACCTCGGTGCAGATATGTGCTGCGACTCAGCCCATAAGACTCTCCCCGCTCTCACAGGGGCAGCGTATTTGCACGTGGCAAAGGACGCACCTACTATGCTTTCCGAACGCGCACGCGAGGCGCTTGCCCTCTTCGGCTCGACAAGCCCCTCGTATCTTATTCTCTCCTCGTTGGATAAAGTAAACGAGCATATCGCGAATGGCTTTTCGGAAAGACTTTCTGCACTTACACTGCGCCTTGATGAAATTAAAGCTGAAATTTCGTCACACGGGTATACACTTGCGGGAGATGAGCCTATGAAGCTCACGATTTTCGCAAAGCCCTACGGATACACCGGAGAGGAACTGTCAGGGCTTCTTTATTCACGCGGAATAGTAGCAGACTTTGCCGACCCCGACTACGTTGTGCTTATGCCTTCGCCAGAAAACTCGGAGTCGGATTTTGAAAGACTTCTCAGTGCGCTTTTCGATATACCTCGCCTTTTGCCGAAGCTCGACAACGCACCGAAATTCTCAGAACCAAAGGTAAAAACGTCAGTGCGGGAGGCTATACTCTCCCCTGCCGTCTGCCTTCCCCTTTCCGAGTGCAAGGGCCGAGTGCTCGCAACGGCGAGTGTCAGCTGTCCGCCCGCCGTGCCAATACTGGTACCCGGTGAGGTGATAGATGAGCGTGCTACCCGCGCTTTCAAATATTACGGGGTAGATTATCTTTTCGTTATAAAATAAAAAACTCCGAGGGATACCTACCATAAATCAGGTTTCACCTGCCGAAAAACAAAGGTGTAACATATACCTTTCAGGACAAGAAGTAACAAAGGTAGTACGGGCAAAATTGCCCGTACTACCTTTGTTGTATTTGCGGTTGGTAAAATCTGCTTTATCGCAGCTCGCCCTCCGCCGCTTTTTGTTTTAGTCGCCCTGGAGCGCTCTCATAGCCTCGCCGAAGCGCTGGAAGTGAACCACCTCGCGCTGACGGAGGAACTTGATTGCGTCGTTAACGTCGGGGTCGTCGGAGAGGCGGAGAATATTATCGTACATTGCTCTTGCCTTCTGCTCTGCCGCGAGGTCCTCGTGAATTGAGGCTAAGGCGTCCTTTTTTGAGGCTATTGCCATTGCATTAAACGGTACGCCCTCCGCCGAGGCGGGATATATTGCCGTGCCGTGATCAACGTAATATTTATCGAAGCCGCCCGCGATTATCTCGTCGGGGGTAAGGTTTCTCGTAAGCTGATATACTATCGAGGCTACCATTTCCATATGGCCGAGCTCCTCGCTGCCTACGTCGGTGAGTATTCCTATAACTCTGCCGTCGGGCATACTGTAGCGCTGGTTAAGGTATCTCGTTGCGGCGGCAAGCTCGCCGTCAGGACCGCCAAGGGCGGTGATTATCGCACCTGCAAGACGGGGATTGGGGTTCTCGATTTTTACAGGGTGCTGAAGCTTTTTTCATAAATCCACATAATTACCTACCTTCTCCCTTGTTGCTATCAACAGCGCCGTTACCGTGGTGCCAGGGCCACGGCATATTCACCCAGCTCCAAGACTCCGTATCCACAGAATCGGATGCGGCAAGCGGGCCGTAGAGGTTTTTATAGGTTTCGGTGAGGATTTTAAGCTCATCTACCGTCTTGTGATACATATCGAGTGCCATCTTGCAGGTAGGGTGCGTGTCAAGATATAGCTCAAGCTCGGTCTTAACGAAGCCGAGCGATGAAATCTTGTGAAGAAGCTCGCCTGCCTCGCGGGGCGTGCGGTTATTTCTCATAGCGTTATTCACGGCCGTACACCTCCATAGGCTTGTAGAGCTCCTCAAAAAGCGTGCCGTGCGAGAGTGCATCCTCGGGCGAATACATCATACGGAATTTCTGATTAGGTGCGTAAACGTAGGCAAGAGGCATACCGTCAAGACAGTCTCCGCTTCCGCCGCAGCCCTCGCCGTTACCTGCCGGAGCGCCGTTTGTGCCGGGGCATCCGTTACCCATATTCATAGGAGCGCGGTTCTCTCTGCGTGTCATATCCTCGGCGCGCATACCGCTTCTGTTCAGGATAGGCGTGCCGTTTTCGTTTTTCTCCATTATCTTCGTCCTTTTCTTTATTTGCACTTAAGTGCATTTTGCTCTCAAGTGCTTATAAGCATTATACGAAAAATGAAGAATTTAGGTGCGGATATCCGGCTCGCGCATTTTCCTTGTCGAAAGGGTGATAAGCCTTATTGCCATAACGCTTATAAGAAGGATAGAAAGACCTCCGCCTACCGCGTTTATAAGTGCCACTACCCAAGTATCCACCCCGAGAGACACGAGGAGCGTATACTCAAGGTTAAAAACCGACAGCAGTGCTGCGGCAAGGGTGAGGTTTCTTGCGGCGAGGGTGTGAGGGGCGGGATTTTTTATCGAGCGGAATATTCCGACGAGCGATACTGTCACAGAATACACGGTAAATATGCCGAAGCCTACAAAAATATAGGTGGGGTAATTTATAATTTTGCCCTCTCTCGCAGTGTATACCATAACCGCCGCAATTGCCGTATCAAGAAGCAGAAGAAGCCTGCCTACGAGTCGGCAAGAGGCGTAAAGCCTTACGGCATCGCTGCCGACAGAGTCTGCAAAGCGGCGAGATGAAAGCAAAAAGGTGCGCATTAAGACAAGCACTGCATAGTAAACCGTTACGGCGAGCGACCACGCGCTCCTGTACCGCACCGCAGGAAAAAGATTTACTAAGATATAAAAAAAATTCATTAAAAGCCCGAAAACGAGCGATATATCAAGTCTTACCGCGGGGCTTTCGAGTATTGACAGTAAAAGCGAGCCTGCCCCCTGCAACGCTCTCTTCTTTTTTCTTTTCTTCATATTTTTAGATTTCCCACCCAAATGCTTTTAATACCGACACAAATCCAAAATAATACTTGACTATTTATAAAAAATATACTATAATATTAGCGTTAATCTCCCGGCGGCCGTCGGCTGTCGGATTTTACACGAGGGTGCTATGGGCGCTATTCACGAATTTGAAAGAGAAAAGCTAATAATAGGCGTTATATACCACGACCCCGATATACTCAAATCAGCCATGGACAAGCTCACCGAGAGGTTTGGCGAGTGGGATATGGTAAGCGAGGAGTTTTCCTTTTCCGAGGAGTATTCGAGCTATTACGACGGAGAGCTTGGCGGCCCCGGAATGCGCCGCATATATAGCTTTCTTCGCACGGTTGACCCCTCGGAGCAGGCGGAGATAAAGGAGTTTACAAACTCGCTTGAAGCCGAGTTTTCAGACGGGGCGGGGCGAAAGATTAATCTTGACCCTGGCTTTATGAGTCACGGCAGGCTGCTGCTCGCAACGACGAAGCCGACGGGCTTCAGAATTCCCTTAAAGCGCGGAATTTACACCGAGCTTACCCTTTTTTATGCGCGCGGCGATTGGCACAAGCTGCCCTGGACCTACCGCGACTATCAGTCGGAGAGGGTGCAGAAGTTCCTTACGAAAGTAAGGCGGGCCTATCTGGCAGAGCGGCGCAAAACAGTCGAAAAATATAAAAAAACAAAGAAAAATAACATAATTCCCGGAGGAAAACAATGAAAGAATACGCACTTCTAAAGAAAAACGACCCCGAGCTTTACGCAGCAGTAATGGACGAATGCGGAAGACAGAGGGGTAAAATCGAGCTTATCGCTTCCGAGAACTTCGTCTCCGAGACGGTAATGGAAGCAAACGGCACGACGCTCACGAACAAGTATGCCGAGGGCTATCCCGGTAAGAGATACTACGGCGGCTGCGAGCACGTTGACGTTGTTGAGACTATTGCAATCGAGAGAGCAAAGAAGCTCTTTGGCGCGGGCTACGCGAACGTACAGCCTCACTCGGGCGCACAGGCTAATATGGCGGTATTCTTCGCACTGCTTACTCCCGGTGACACAGTACTTTCTATGAACCTCGCTCACGGCGGCCACTTAAGCCCCGGCTCGCCCGTAAATATGTGGGTTAAGTATTGGAACATTGTTCCCTACGGCGTATCCGAAAAAGACGGCAGAATTGACTACGACGAGGTAAGACGCCTTGCTCTTGAGTGTAAGCCTAAGCTCATTCTTGCAGGAGCTTCTGCATATCCGAGAGTTATCGATTTTAAGCGCTTCTCCGAGATTGCAAAGGAGGTCGGCGCATACCTTATGGTAGATATGGCGCACATAGCAGGCCTCGTTGCCGCAGGTGTACACCCCTCGCCCGTGCCCTACGCTGACGTTACCACTACAACGACTCATAAGACTCTCCGCGGCCCGCGTGGCGGTCTTATCCTTTCTAACGATGAGGAAATCGCAAAGAAAATCAACAAGGCAATATTCCCCGGCACACAGGGCGGCCCGCTTATGCACACCATCGCCGCAAAGGCTGTTTGCTTCGGCGAGGCACTTGACGAGAGCTTCAAGGCTTACGGCGAGCGCATTATAAAGAATGCGGCAGCACTCGCAAAGGGACTTCTTGCCGAGGGCTTTAGCCTCGTGTCCGGCGGTACTGATAACCACCTTATGCTCGTTGACCTTTCCGGTATGAAGGTTGACACCGGTAAGGAGGCTGAGCACCTTCTTGACGAGGTTGGTATCACCTGCAACAAGAACGCCGTTCCCTTTGATACTAAGAGCCCCTTTATCACCAGCGGTATCCGTCTTGGCAGCGCTGCGGTTACCACCCGCGGCTTTACACCCGAGGATATGGCAGAGGTTGCAAGGATTATCGGCATGACTCTTAAGGACTACGAAGCTAACAAGGAAGAAGCTATCAAGAGAGTCAACGCACTTTGCGCAAAATATCCGC
Organism: Eubacteriales bacterium; assembly: GCA_045576815.1. Taxonomy (GTDB): domain Bacteria; phylum Bacillota; class Clostridia; order Oscillospirales; family CAG-272; genus UBA1740. The sequence goes on along the minus strand of JAZNHD010000067.1, from coordinate 9,975 downwards.
TTTACGAGTGATTTTGACAATAAAAGTTTGCAAAACATCAGAAAAACGCCCTTTTTGATGGGCGTTTTTCTTTTTAGAGCAATAAAAAAGGACGACCAGCAGGGGTCGTCCTTTGGGCTTTTAGAGATGAAAAATTACTTAACCTCAACCTCTGCGCCTGCAGCCTTAAGCTGCTCTGCGATCTTTTCAGCCTCGTCCTTAGCAACAGCCTCCTTGATTGCCTTGGGAGCTGCCTCAACGAGATCCTTAGCGTCCTTAAGGCCAAGACCGGTGATCTCACGAGCTACCTTGATAACTGCGAGCTTGTTAGCGCCTGCAGACTTAAGGATAACGTCGAACTCGGTCTTCTCCTCAACGGGAGCTGCTGCAGCTGCGCCGGGAGCGGCTACTGCTGCTACGGGAGCTGCGGATACACCGAACTCCTCCTCAAGTGCCTTTACGAGATCAGCGAGTTCAAGAATAGTAAGACCCTTTACGAGTTCAAGAATCTGAGTAGACTTTTCGTTCATTTTAAAATCCTCCAATTATTATAGAAATTATTTTACTTAAATGTTATGCAGAAGTTAAGCCTCTGCTGCGGGCTCGGCAGCTTCCTCGCCGCCTTCGTTTTCCTTGTCGATTTTCGCCTGAAGAACGTAAGCAAAGCCGTAGAGAGACGACATAAGGCTGCCCATCATCTTAGCAATGAGAACCTCCTTAGAGGGAGTTGCTGCGAGCGCCTCAACACCTGCCGCGTCAAGCACGCCTCCGTCAACGAAGCCTGCCTTAATCTCGAAGCTTGCAATCTTGTCTGCAAACTGCTTCATAATCTTTGCGGGTGCAAGCGGATCATCCTTGCTCATTGCGATAGCGGTCATGCCCGAAAGGTACTGCTTCATGTCACCGTAGCCTGCGATTTCGCATGCACGACCGGTGAGGGTGTTCTTCATAACGGTGTACTCTACACCGGCCTTACGAAGAGCTGCACGGAGCTCGGTGTCCTCTGCTACCTTAATGCCCTCGTACTTTACAAGCACGCCTGCCTGAGCGGACTGCATCTTTGCAGCAAGCGACTCTACAACCTGTTTCTTTTCTTCAAGAATCTTGTTGCTTGGCATTTAGATTTTCACCTCCATAAAAATTCAATAAAAAAATCCCTTTCCGATAAGGCATAAGACACCCACGAGAAAAGGACAACGAAAATAATAAATATTCAAGTTATTCTCACCTCGGCAGGAAAGCCTACGCTTTTACCGGAACCTGCTGTCTTAGGATACCTATGGTATTATACTAAATTTACTCCCCTTTGTCAAGGGGTTTTCAGAAAAAAGTTGAAAATTATTTTAAAAGGGGGGAAAAGCAGATTGCTACGCAACTGCCGCCCCCGTTTTTTAATAATTGTTTTTTTCCTTCAATACTTTATATATCGCGCGATATGACTCAAGGCGCGAGGGGGAAATCTTACCCTCTAGGGCGGCACGCGCTACGGCACACTCGGAAGCTCCCTCTCCGACGTGGGCGCAGTCGGCATAGCGGCAGCCCGAGATATACGGCGCAAACTCGCGGAAGGTCGGGAGCAGGTCCTCGAGAGAAAAGAAGTCAAAGCGCGCGAAATCTATCAACGAAAAGCCGGGCGTGTCGGCTAAAAATCCCGTATCGGCACTCGCCTCAATATCAAAAATCTCCACGTGGCGCGTGGTATGCCTGCCGCGCTCTATGCGCTGGGATATTTCGGCTGTTGCAAGCGAGAGTCCGGGGAAAAGTGAATTCATAAGCGTGGATTTTCCCACTCCCGACGCGCCTGCAAAGGCAGCCGTCTTACCGCCCCTCACGTTCTCCCTTATATAAGAGGAAAGCTCTTTAAGCCCCTCGCCCTCACTCGAGGAGGTGACGAAGGTGGGTATCCCCGCCTTTTTGTAAATCTCAGCGTACTCCGCGTGGGCGTCCGATATATCCGACTTCGTGATAACCACGACGGGCGCGATGCAGTTGTGCTCTGCGATGGATATGAGCTTATCGACGGTCTCGATAACCGGTGAGGGCTTTGCCGAGGCAAATACTATAAATATGTAGTCAAGGTTTGCAAGAGGCGGACGGATAAGCGCATTTTTGCGCGTCTTCACCTCAGAGATAACCGTACTGCCCTCGGTCGTGCCGTCCACCGTCACCGTGACGTTATCTCCGACAAAGAGCTTTTCCTCGTCGCGCTTCAGTATGCCCTTTGCTCGCAGGGAAAGTCGCTCTACCCTGTCCCCCTCGGCTATTCTCACCTCGTAGAGTCCGCCAAGGCCCTTTACTACCTTTCCGTGTTTTTCTATTATCAAACCTCTACCTCTTTTTTCAAAAGATTCGAACGGCGCAACTGACCGCAGGCAGCGTTAACGTCAGCACCGAGCCTGCGCCTGACCGTTGCGACAACACCGCGAGATTCAAGCACCTTCGCAAACTCGTTTACAGACTCGGTCGTGCCGTGCTTAAATCCGGTTTCCTTAACCTCGTTCACTCTTATGAGATTTACGTGTATCGGCGCACCCGTGTCAGAAAAAGCGCTCGTTAAAAGGTCGGCAAGGCGCTTCGCATCATCTGCACTGTCGTTCTTACCCGATATAAGAGTATACTCAAAGGAAATGCGTCTTTCGGTGGTTTTATAGTAATCCACGCAAGCCGAAAGCAGCTCTTTAATCTTCCATTTATTATTTACCGGCATAATCTCCGAGCGGCGCTCGTCGGTGGCGGCGTGCAGCGATATTGAAAGCGTTATCGGCAAATCCACCTTTGCGAGTCTTTTGATACCCGGCACGACACCGCAGGTGGAAAGCGAGATGTGTCTATACCCTATATTTAATCCGTCGGGGTGGTTCACAAGGCGCAAAAATTTTACCACGTTATCAAAGTTATCAAGCGGCTCGCCAATACCCATCATAACGATATTAGACACCCTCTCACCCGAGTCGCGCTGTGCTGTGGCAACCTGACCGAGAAGCTCGGAGGGTAAAAGGTCGCGCAGCTTACCGCCAATCGTCGAGGCGCAGAACCTGCAGCCCATATAGCAGCCGACCTGACTCGATATACAAAGAGAGTTGCCGTGCTTATACTTCATCAGCACGCTCTCAATGCACGCACCGTCGTGAAGGCGGAAAAGATACTTAACGGTTCCGTCAATTTTAGAGACCAGCTTTTCCTCTATCACGGGACGCGTGTCGAGAATTTCGCCCTCCAAGCGTTCACGCAGTGCCTTTGGGAGACTCGTGAGCTCCGAGACGGCAGCACCCCTTGAAAGATGCGGAAAGACCTGCTTTGCGCGGAACTTCGGCTCGCCAAGCGAGATAAAATATTCCGTCAGCTCCTCCGGGAGCATTGAATAAATGTCAATCTTTTCCATACTCAAATCCGTTTTCTTCTCATTTTCGCTATAAAAAATCCGTCCGTGCCGTCTTCGTGCGGCAAGAGCGTTAGCTCGCTTGACTCAGGGTGAGCGCCAACTTTAAAGCTGAGGGGCTCAAAATCCGTGTTTCCCATAAGGAAACGCTCTACCACACCCGAGTTTTCCTCGGGATTTAAGGTGCAGGTCGAATAGACGAGCTCGCCGCCCGCCTTTAAGTATTTTGCCGATGCGGTAAGAATTTCAAGCTGCAGTGCGGGCAGCTCCTTTATAGCTTCCTCGCTCTTATAGCGCAAATCCGGCTTTTTTGAAAGCACGCCTAGCCCCGAGCAGGGGGCATCAACTATGACCTTGTCAGCCGTTCCGAAAAGCGACTCGTCGGGCACTCGTGCGTCGCGCTCCTCTGTCTTTATGGACTTCAAGCCGAGACGGGCAGCGCCCGATTCTATAAGAGAGAGCTTGCTCCCATGCAGGTCAAAGGAATAAATCTCACCTTTGTCTGAGGAAAGAATTGCCGCGGCAAGCGACTTGCCGCCGGGGGCTGAGCAAGCGTCGATTATTCTGTCGCACCTCTTTGGCGCAAGTGCCGCTACGGCAATAAGCGACGCGGTATCCTGAACGAAAAGCTCACCGTCCGAAAAACCGGGTAAAGACTCGGGATTTACCGAGCCTTTTATACGCAAGCCGAGGGGCGTGTCGAGATTTTTCTCTGCCGAGATGCCGCGTGCGGAAAGTTTTTTTATGTACGCCTCGCGCGAGATTTTAAGAGTGTTGACGGTTATATCGGTGTATCTTTCGGTGTTAAAGGCAGAAAGAAGCGCCTCGCACCCCTCTCGGCCGAGCAGTGCATCAAAGTGCTTGACAAGCCAAAGCGGAAAGGAGTATTTTACAGAAAGATACCGCCTATAATTTTTCTCCTCGCTCGGCAAAGGGAGCGAGTCCCTTTGCCTCGCTATCGCGCGCAAAACGCCGTTTATAAACGAGCGCTCCCCCGCGCCTCTGCCGAGCTTAACGGTCTCGCTGACTGCCGCAAAGTCGGGAATACTCCTCATATCAAGGAGCTGGCACACGCCAAGGCGCAGGATATTGAGCGTGGTGGGGTCTATCCCGCCGTCGCCTCTTGCGGCTATCGCTTTTATATAGTAGTCGTACCTTAATTTTTGCTCGACGGTGGTATAAAGAAGCACCGTAAGCTGTCCGCGCTCCTCGGGTGTAAGTCCGTCGCAGGAGTGCGAATTAAGCGAGAGATTAACGTATTTTCCGCCCGCCTCGTATTCGTTAAGAAGCGAGAGTGCGATTTTTCTTATATTCATCGTCTTCTGTTACCGAAAATTCTCACGAGTATGCGAAGCAGCTGAAGCACCGACACAAGCGTGGCGGTAACGTAGGTCATAGCCGCAGCGCTCAGCACCTTGCGTGAGGCGGAAAGCTCACCCGATGAATACCACCCCGTGTCACGTAAACCCTTCATCGCGCGTGCCGACGCGTTAAACTCACAGGGGAGCGTTACAAGCTGGAAAAGCGTAGTTACGGCAAAAAGTGCCGCACCCGCAATAAGCACGTAAGTGCCGAGAAGCGAGTCAAGCGCCATAAATATGATGCCCGCCATAATAACCAGCCACGAGAAGCGCGAGGCAAACGCCGTAACGGGCGCAAGGCGCGAGCGGATAACTATAGGCGCGTAGCCCTCCGCGTGCTGAATGGCGTGCCCTGCCTCGTGCGCGGCAACACCCACGGCAGATGCCGAACAGCTGTCGTACACCGCATCGGAAAGCCTGAGCACCTCGGCTCTCGGGTCGTAGTGGTCGGTAAGACTGCCTCTTACCCTCTCAATCCTCACGTGATGGAGGCCGTGCGAGTTGAGTATATAGCGCGCGGTCTCGGCGGCGGTATGCCCTCTTCCCGTCAGGGTTGCGGAATATTTATTAAAGGTCGAGCTAACCTTAAGCTGCGCGACCACAGAAAACACTATTGCCAAAAGGCACAGTAAATAAAGGATATATTCAATTCCCATTACTCAAGTATATCTCCTACCTTGATTTTGCGCCCTCTGACGAAATCTCCGGCGCTCATTTTGCCCTTGCCCTCGGGAGTTACCGAGAAAATCTCAAGCGCACCCTCACCCGTAGCAACGACAATGCTGCCGCCGCCTACTCCGGATACCGAGAGCACCTCGCCGGGTGTGCCGCTGCCGCGAGTTTTACGAGCCTTGTTTATTTTAAGCATTTTACCGTTAAGATATACAAACGCCCCCGGTATGGGCGTAAGACCTCTTATAATGCAGCCAAGTCTTTGGGCAGGGAGCGAGAGGTCAATTTTCGCATCTGCCTTTTCCACCTTTTCTGCATAGGTCGCGAGAGTGCTGTCCTGCGGTGTTCTCACTGCTTTACCCTCGAAAATGTCAACTATCGTTTGCGAAAGCAGGACAGAACCGCGCTCAGCGGCTCTATCGTGTATCGCCTCAAAATCGTCCTCTTCACCTATAGGAAAGGAGAGCGCAGAGATTATATCTCCCGTGTCAAGCCCCTCGTCCATATACATAACCGTAACACCCGTTTCCCTCTCGCCGTGCATTATGGCTCGCTGCATAGGCGCAGCACCCCGGTACTTCGGCAAAAGCGATACGTGAAGATTGATACAGCCAAAGCGGGGGTAATTTATAACCTCAGCCGGCAGAATTTTTCCGTACGCCACGACGGCAATCATATCGGGATTTATCTCGGAAAGTATATTCATAAATTCTCCGTCGCGCAGAGTCTTTGGTGTATACACGGGTATTCCGTGCCTTACAGCCAGCTCCTTTACGGGAGTGGGTGTCATCACCTTCCCCCTGCCGCGCGGCTTATCCTCTCGGGTGACTGCGGCAACGACATTATGCCCATCGGCAAGCAGTACCTTGAGGGCGGTAGCCGCTATCTCGGGCGTACCCATAAATAATATTCTCATATTTTTATCTCCATATCTTGAGCAAGGCTGAAGCGATTTTTCGGCACCGCCAAGGGCGGCGGTTTGGATAAAGACTCCAAATCGCGAAAATTCAGGCGCAAAACGCACTTAACAAAAAATTAGATGTTGCCTTGCTTTTGCGCGGTGCCCATAAACATTATTTTCACAGTACTCCCCCTTTAGCTTTACTTTCTCTCAAGCTCTTCTCTTGTCAGGGGGCGAGTCTGTATATCTGTGTATATTTTTCCGTCGAGGTGGTCGCACTCGTGGCAAATAGCACGTGCAAGCAGGTCCTGACCGCGAAGCTCAAATTCTTTCCCGTGTCTGTCAAGCGCCTTTACGGTTACAGCCTTCGGGCGCTTTACGAGTCCGTAGCTTCCGGGATTGGAAAGACAGCCCTCGGTGTCCTCCTGCTCGCCGGCATACGCTACGATTTTCGGATTTATAAGTACGTGAACCGTCCCCTCCTCAACCTCAATAACCACGACTCTGCGCAAAACACCGACCTGCACTGCGGCAAGACCGCAGCCGCCCGCATCGCGCATAGTATCTATCATATCGTCGATGAGCGTTTCAATTCTCGGGGTTATTGCATCGACGGGGCGCGACACCTTACGAAGCGTGGGGTCGCCGAATTTTACGATTTTTAATTTTGCCATTTCATTCCTCCCAATATTATGACGTAAGCGGATTTTGGTCTATTGCGAGCGACACGTCGCGGACCGTCGAAAACTCGCAGCGAAGCTCGTGAAAGAGCCTTCTTACCACGGCGGATAGCTTACACTTAACCACCATTTTCATTCTGTATTTATCATTTAGCTTGTATATTGCCGCCTCGTGCGGACCGTAAACCACGAACGGCAGCCCTGAAAGCTCACCCGTGAGTCTTGACAGCACAGCGTCCGATAAGTGCTTTGCCTCGCGTGAGAGCGCCGCCTCGTCGGCAGCGGTAAGCGTAAGCGTTACCAGGTCGCAAAACGGCGGATAGGAAAGCTCGCGCCTTATGGCTATCTCGCCCTCGTAGAATTTATCGTAGTCCTGAAGACACGCGAGTCTTATAACCTCATTTTTCGGAGAATAGGTCTGAATTACAGCCTTTCCCCCGGCGAGAGCGCGCCCCGCACGGCCTATAACCTGTGTAAGAAGCGAAAACGTGCGCTCCGCCGCGCGAAAATCGCTCACGAAGAGCGAGGTGTCGGCAAGCGCCACTCCGACGAGGGTAACGCGCGGAAAATCGTGCCCCTTTGCCACCATCTGCGTGCCAAGGAGAATATCCGCCACACCCTCTCTGAAATCCTCGAGCATTCTGTCATACGAGAGCTTACCGCCCGTCGTATCGGCATCCATGCGCATAACGGTCATATCGGGAAGGACGCTCGACAGCTCACCCTCGAGCTTCTGCGTGCCGAAGCCTATGAAGGACAGGTGCTCGTTTTCGCAGGAGGGGCAACGCCTCGGCGTTTTCTCGGTATATCCGCAAAGATGGCAGAGCATCCTTCCGCCATCTCCCCCTGAGTGATAGGTAAGCGACACCGAGCAGCGAGGACAGGTTATAACCTCACCGCACGCCTTGCAGTTTATTTCACTTGAATATCCTCTCCTGTTAAGAAAAAGGATTGCCTGGTTTTCCTTTTCATAAACCTCCGAGAGCTCCTTGTAGAGTCTGTCGCTCACGGGCGAGGTATTACCGAGTCTCAGCTCCTCGCGCATATCGACTATAACCGCCTCGGGAAGTGTCACACCGCCGTAGCGCTCGCGCAAAGGCACGAGTGTATAGACGCCCGACTTCGCCTTATAAAAGCTCTCAAGCGACGGTGTTGCCGAGGCAAGCAGCATAAGCGATTTCGACCTGCCGCAGCGGTAGGCGGCAACGTCTCTTGCGTGATACTTCGGGTCGGACTCGGATTTGTAGGTATGCTCGTGCTCCTCGTCTATGACTATCATACCGAGGTTGCTTAGCGGTGCGAAAATCGCCGAGCGAGTGCCGATAACGAGGTCAACCTCACCGCGCTTTATCCTGCGCCACGCGTCAAGACGCTCGCCTCGAGAAAGAGATGAGTGTATCACGGCAACGCGCTCACCGTATCTTTTGCAAAAAAGATTAACCGTCTGGGGCGTAAGAGATATCTCGGGGACGAGCATAATAACACTCTTGCCCTCTCCGATAACCTCGTCTATCATACGCATTATGACCTTTGTCTTACCGCTGCCCGTAACTCCGTAAAGAAGGGCTGCGCGCGGCTCACGCTCACAGTAGAGCGAGTGAATTTTGCCGTATGCCGAAAGCTGCGCGGGCGAGAGGATTATCGGCGAGGTGTCGCGCTCACGCGCGTAGCTTGCATACGGATTGCGCAGGCTCTCGTATTCCTCGATATGAATTATCCCCTTATCGCGAAGTGCCGAAATATTCGCAGCCGTGACACCGGGCAGCGCTCTTACGAGCTCCATATCCGCAGTACCTATATCAATAAGATACCTGATAATCTGCCTTTGCCCCTCGCTTCTTACACCGGCGCGTCCTGTGAGAGTGAGGAGCGCGGCGGCAGCCTCGCGGGAGAGAGTCAGCGTACAGGTCTTCCTATACTTGACGCTTGTGCCCTCGGTGACGGCACCGGGGGGGAGTATGCACTTTACCGCCTCGCCGAAGGTGGAGAGCGTATGCTCCTTTAAAAATCGGCAGAGGTCTAGCATCTCGGAGTCAAGCGAGAGTCCCTCGTCAAGCCTTGCGTCTACCGCCTTTACCCCCTCACCCGCAGCCGTCTGCTTCACCGCTGTGACGACACCGAGGCGCAGCCTGTTCGCCTTACCGAACGGCACTCTGACAAGGTCACCGCACTTAACGGCAAAATCCGCGAAGTAATCAAAAGGGCGGTCTATATGATATGGCGCATCTAAAAGATATACCTCACAATACATAAACCGCTCTCCCTTGAAATATTATTTTTTGTCCTCGGGGTGCACCATCTTAAATCTGCCGCCCTCGAGCTTTGCAATAGCTATCTTAACCGCCTTCTGATCCTTGTACTCGGGATCAATAAGCGCCGAGAGAGACTTCTCGGTCTCGTGATTGTCAATCATCTTCTGCGCCTTCGTCCTCATCTCGATGTACTCGTCGGTAACGATGCGGGCGCACTTTGCAACGCCGACTACCAGCTCGTAGCGGTTAAACTCTCCTCCTGTAAGCTGTTCAACTGTTGGATAAATCATTTTTATTTTTCGCCTTTCTCTTAATTTTCTTCCTCTTCGTCCACAGCGTCGTCGGATACGTCGCTTGCAAGACGGTTAGTTATCGTCTCGGTCTGTATTGCCGAGAGTATTACGTGGTCTGAGTCGGTGATAATAACCGCCCTCGTGCGTCTGCCGCAGGATACGTCAATTACCCTGCCGTCCTCCTTTGCGTCCTGCACAAGTCTTTTGACAGGTGCCGAGTCGGGCGAGGCTATGGCTACTATTCGCCCTGCGGAAACCATATTTCCAAAGCCGATATTTATGAATTTCATATTTTTTCCCGTTTATTCTATATTTTGTACTTGTTCTCTTATTTTTTCAAGCTCGCCCTTCATATTGACGACGATGCGTGCGATGCGCGCGTTATTCGCCTTCGAGCCTATGGTGTTCGTCTCGCGGTTAAGCTCCTGCATAAGAAAGTCGAGCTTTCTGCCCGAGGG
>JAZNHD010000066.1:0-29376 GCA_045576815.1 Eubacteriales bacterium | reverse complement strand
AAGGCAGAGGGCAAGAATCCCTTCACGCTTGACTCTAAGGAGCCTACGGCAAGCTATCAGGACTTCATTAACGGTGAAGCAAGATACACCAGGCTTGCACAGGCATACCCTGAGAGAGCTGAGGAGCTCTTCGCTAAAGCTGAAGAGGCAGCAAAGGCTAAGTACGAGAGACTTAAGAAGCTCGTAGATTTCTATAGCTAATTAAAGCAAAATAAGACGTCGCGGTGGAAACCCCGGCGGGTTTGGATTTTACTATTGACAAAATAAAATTATTATGATAAAATTTATCTTGTAAAATGGCAGAGACGGAGAGGAAATCGAAGGAGCGCTTTCAGAGAGCCGCGCCAGGTGTGAGGCGGCAGTGTGATATCGAATTTCTATGGCTCCCGAGTCGGTCGTTCGAGTATTTGTTAGGGCGACACGCAGGCGCAGCGTTAGAGGCGTGGGACTTTTTTGAGTCAGAGAGGGGCGCACTTTGCGCAATTTGAGTGGTACCGCGGATGATTTTGGTCGTTCGTCTCATTTTTGAGGCGGAGGACTTTTCTTTTTCTCCGCTATATAATAAATAGGTAGATTGAAAGGAAAATTACAATGGACAAGAAAAATCTTAGAATTGAAACGAAGTGCGTTCAGGGCGGCTATACCCCCGGCAATGGTGAGCCCCGTCAGATTCCGATAATTCAGAGCACCACCTTTAAGTATTCCACGAGCGAGGATATGGGCAAGCTCTTTGACCTTGAGGCGTCAGGCTACTTCTACTCCAGACTTCAAAATCCTACCTGCGACACGGTTGCGGCTAGGATAGCTGCTCTTGAGGGCGGCACTGCAGCAATGCTCACATCGTCCGGACAGGCGGCTAACTTCTTTGCCGTGTTCAATATTGCGTCCTCGGGTGATCACGTCGTATCGTCGAGTGCTATTTACGGCGGCTCTTATAACCTCTTTGCCGTAACTATGAAGCGTATGGGTGTTGACTTCACTTTCGTATCTCCCGATGCTACTGAGGATGAACTCCGCGCGGCAATTAAGCCGAATACTAAGGCGGTTTTCGGTGAGACTATAGCAAACCCCGCGCTCAATGTTCTTGATATAGAGAGATTTGCAAGGGTTGCTCACGAGGCGGGTGTCCCGCTTATTGTAGATAACACCTTCGCGACTCCAATTAACTGCCGCCCCTTTGAGTGGGGTGCAGATATCGTCACTCACTCCACCACAAAGTACATGGACGGTCATGGCAGCGCTGTGGGTGGCTGTATTGTTGACTCGGGTAGGTTTGACTGGGCGGCATCTGGCAAGTTTGACTGCCTCTGCACTCCTGACGAGAGCTACCACGGCGTTAATTACTATGAGAGATTTGGTAAGGAGGGGGCATTTATAACCAAGGCGACGGCGCAGCTGATGCGCGACTTTGGCTGTACGCAGTCGCCCCAGTCGGCATTTCTTCTTGGACTCGGACTTGAGAGTCTGCACGTGCGTATGGAGCGCCACTGTGAGAACGCGCTTGCCGTCGCGACCTTTCTTAAGAACCACCCGAATGTTACCTGGGTTAAATACCCCGGTCTTGAGGGTGATAAATACTACGAGCTTGCGAAAAAGTATATGCCAAAAGGAACATGCGGAGTTGTCAGCTTTGGTGTAAAGGGTGGAAGGAGTGCTGCCGAGACCTTTATGAAAAATATGAAGCTCGGCGCTATCGAAACGCACGTTGCCGATGCGCGAACCTGCTGCCTTCATCCCGCGAGCGCAACGCATAGACAGATGAACGATAAAGAGCTTGAGGCGGCAGGCGTATCCCCCGATCTTATCCGCTATTCCTGCGGAATTGAGAGTGCCGAGGACCTTATTGACGACCTTCGCCAAGCACTTGATTCTATAAACTGAATTTAGGAGAATTATATGCCTATTAAGATACCAAACGAGTTGCCGGCGGTGAAAATTCTCGAGGATGAGAACATTTTCGTTATGACCGAAACTCGCGCGATAACTCAGGACATCCGTCCTCTTAAGATACTTATTCTTAACTTAATGCCAACTAAAGTTGACACAGAGACACAACTTTCCCGTCTTCTCGGTAATACGCCACTACAGGTTGAGATTGAACTTATTCATACTGAGAGCCATAAATCGAAGAACACCTCAGAGGAGCACCTCTTAGCTTTTTATAAGCAGTTCTCCGACGTGCGCGAGCGGTACTTTGACGGTATGATAATCACGGGAGCTCCCGTTGAGAAGCTGCCGTTCCGTGAGGTCGACTACTGGGATGAGCTTGCGGAAATTATGGAGTGGTCAAAGACTCACGTGCAAAGTACTCTCCACATATGCTGGGGCGCGCAGGCGGGCCTTTACTATCATTTCGGCATAGACAAAGAGGAACTGCCCGAAAAGCTGTCGGGTGTCTACGCGCACAAGGTCGACTACAAGCGTTCAATACTTTTTCGTGGCTTTGACGACGTATTTTACGTTCCTCACTCGCGTTATACTACCGTTTCGCGTGAGGAGATAGAGAAGACGGCGGGACTGAAAATTCTCGCTTCGTCTGACGAGGCAGGCGTTTATGCCGTTACTACCCCTATGGGCAGACAGATTTTTATAACAGGTCACTCTGAGTATGACGCAGACACGCTGAGAAAGGAGTATCTGCGCGACAAGTCGGCGGGGATAAATCCGAAAATCCCGAAAAACTATTTCCCCGGGGACGACGATACTAAGAAGCCTGTAATAAGCTGGCGCGGCCACGCGACTCTCCTTTTTACAAACTGGCTTAACTATTTCGTTTATCAGACAACACCCTATGATATTAAGAAAATCGGCGAGGCAACTGCTAAGCCTGAGAAATAAGGAATGGAGAAAAATATGAAAAGCTATCTTGCAATAGACATTGGCGCATCCAGCGGCAGACACATCGTTGGCTATATGCGTGACGGCGAGCTTGTAACCGAGGAGCTTTATCGCTTCCCGAACGGAATGGATACATTTGACGGTCATCTCGTGTGGGACACCGACAGACTGTTTTCAGAGGTCAAGGCAGGTATTAAAATTGCGCTTGAAAAATATCCCGAGCTCGAGAGCCTCTCTATTGACACATGGGGCGTTGACTACGCGCTTCTTCGCGGCGACGAGGTGGTGAAGCCGGTTTACGCCTACCGCGATTCCCGAGTTGAAGAACCTATCGAAGAGGTTCATAAGATTATACCTTTCTCGGAGCTTTACAAAAAAACCGGTATCCAGTTTAATGCCTTTAACACTATATATCAGCTCTATGCCGATAAGCTGGCAGGAAGACTTGATGGTGTTACCGACTTTCTTATGATTCCCGAGTTTCTTATGTATAAGCTGACCGGTAATAAGGTAAAGGAGTTTACCGAGGCTACCACCACCGGTCTTGTAAATTCCGAGACTCTTGATTTCGATAGGGAAATATGGAATAAGCTCGGACTGCCCGAGGCGCTCCTCGCTCCCATTAATGCACCCGGCACATTCGTCGGCAGACTTAAGCCTGAGGTAGCACGCGAGGTTGGCGGCGACCTTGACGTCGTGCTTTGCGCAACTCACGACACGGGCAGTGCGGTTGAGGCTATTGATATGGAAACCGACGCACCCTACATCTCCTCGGGTACTTGGTCGCTCCTTGGAGTAAAGACCGAGAGGGCTATAACCGACGATAAGAGCCGCGAGTCTGACTACTCTAACGAGGGCGGCGTCGGTTATAACAGGTATCAGAAGAGCATCACAGGCATGTGGATTATACAGAGTCTGCGCCGTGAGCTGTGTCCCGATACCTCTTGGGGCGAGATTGCCGATGCGGCATCCACCTCCGATTATACCGAGGTCTTTGATGTTAACGCTTCTGACTTTATGGCACCCGAGAGCATGAAGGGCGCTATCCGCGATTATTTTGCATCTCGCGGACTGCTTACGCCCGTGCTTGACAAGGACTACTTCAATTCGGCATACGTAAGCCTTGCGGTTGGTTATAAAAAAGCTATAGCAGACCTTGAGGCCAATACCGGTAGAACCTACAATGAAATTTACATAGTAGGCGGCGGTGCTAAGAACGCTTATCTAAATTCGCTTACCGAAAAGCATACCGGCAAGCGAGTAGTGGCACTTCCTATCGAGGCAACCGCTATCGGAAACCTCAAAATACAGATGAAAAGATAAAATACAGTTTTTGCGCCCCTCAGAGCGAGGGGCGCCTTTTCTTTTTTATATATTAAAGGTAGAAAATCATTCTCAAAACATCTGAATATATTAATAAATTGTGAATTGAAAATATTTTTGTGATTTTCATATAAAAATGCAAAATTTCAAAAAAGTGAAAATTATTTTCAATAATAAAAATGCCTGAAACAAGAAAAATCCGACTAAATTATAAGTTACAAATCGCTTTTTTTCGAAAAATACAAATAATTTCACAAAAAATATTGACAATAAAGAAAAAATATGCTAAAATCGAAATAGTGAAACTAATTTTCATTTTTTGTGAAAATAATTTTCAAAATTAAAACACAAAAACTAAAATAATTTCAAAAAATGAAAATAATTTTCAAAAGCAGGGGAAAGGAGGCAGAAAATTGAATAGAACCTTACTGCAGGCGCAGCTCATGTACAGTGACATGGGCAGGTCTGAGAAAAAGGTTGCGGATTGGCTCTTTTCCCACTCGGGCGAAATACTGCCGTTTTCGATAACCGACCTTGCCTCCAAGTGCGAAAGCAGCGAGGCAACGATAGTCCGTTTCTCAAAAAGGCTCGGCTATTCTGGTTATCAGGAGCTTAAGGTTATGCTCGCTAAGGAGCATGATAAAAGGATTATATCTCCAACGATAACAGGTGAGGACGACTGCTTCTCCATTTTTGAAAAGGTATGTAACGATGCTTATATGTCGCTTGAGAGGACGAAGAAGACGCTGTCGGCTGAGGCTATGACGCGTGCTGCAAAGTCTATTAGCGAGGCGCGCCGTGTCGTGCTTATCGGCCTTGGTACATCCGCCTCGGTTGCCGAGGATGCAAGCAATAAGCTTCTCAGAGCAGGTTGCAACTCCAGCGCATATGCCGATACGCATATGCAAGCGATAGCCGTCTCTCAGCTTAAGGAGGGTGACGTGCTTATAGGTGTATCGCAGTCGGGCGCGTCAAAGGATATTGTCGAGGCCTTGAAGGCCGGGCGTTCACACGGTGCTACGACTATTGCCTTAACCTCAAAGGAGCGCTCGCCGATAGCAAGGCAGAGCGATGTTCTTCTCCTTACTGATACCGAGGAAACGAGACACAGCAGTCTCGGACTTAATTCCCATATCTCGCGCCTTGTCGTAATCGACGCGCTTTGTTATAAAATAGTGTACGAGAACTCGGCGAGGGCGTTCTCGATAGGAGAAACCGAGGAGGAGCTCCGCTCAAAGCGTATTTACGAATAAGCCTTCGCAAAATCAGTTAATCAAAAATAAAAAAATATATAAACCGAAAGGAAAAGAAAAAAATGAAATCACCCTACGAAATCAAAAAGGAAATCTGTGAGGTAGGTCACAAGATCTACAATCTTGGCTTCGTTGCCGCAAACGACGGTAACATTTCCGTAAAGGTAAGCGAGAACGAGTATTACTGCACTCCCACCGGTGTATCTAAGGGCGACCTTACCCCCGATATGATCATCAAGGTCGACAGAAACGGTAACAAGCTCGAGGGTAAGCTCAATCCCTCGTCCGAAATCAAGATGCATATGCGTGTTTACCAGGAGCGCCCCGACGTTAATGCCGTAGTTCACGCTCATCCCCCGATTGCTACTGCATTCACTGTTGCAGGTGTTGACCTTGACCAGTACATTCTTCCTGAGGCTGTTCTCACCATCGGTGACGTTCCTACCTGCGAGTACGGTACTCCTTCTACTATGGAGATTCCTGACTCTCTCGAGCCTTACATCCAGAACCACGACGCATTCCTTCTTAAGAACCACGGCGCTCTTACCGTAGGCTGCAATCTCACCAAGGCTCTCTTCATCATGGAGGAGGTTGAGTTCAACGCAAAGATTTGCAAGAACGCAATGGAGCTTGGTGCGGTTCACGAGATTCCCAACGACCAGCTTAAGAAGCTTATGGAGCTTCGCAAGAAGATGAACCTTCCCGGCCGTCACCCCGGCATTGAAATCGAGGAGGAGAAGCCCGCGTGCCAGAACACCGAGGCTCTCGTTGAGGAGATAACCCGCAGAGTGCTTTCGGCTCTCGGCAAATAATTTTTCCTGCAGGAGAATAAAAATGGCAATAAACTGGACAGAGGCGCAGATAGAGGAGGTCGTAAAGAGAGTTCTTTTAGGACTTGGCGGCGCGGCACCTCGCGCTAAATGCGAGTGGAGCGCCGAGGAGTATGAGGGACGCAAGTTCGTAGGTGTTTACGCCGATATGAACGACGCGATAACCGCAGCAACCGCAGGCTACAAAGCCGTGCGCGCAATGACTCTTGCCGAGCGTGAGCGCATTATCACCGCTATCAGAGAGCTTTGCCGTAAGGAAGCGCCTGTTATGGCTGCACTAGGCGTAGCTGAGACGAAGATGGGTAAGGTGGAGCATAAGGTTGCAAAGCATATCCTTGTTGCCGATAAGACTCCCGGAACGGCGGACATAGTCGCCCAGGTGAAAACCGGTGACTGCGGACTGACTCTTACCGAGATGGCGCCCTTTGGAGTTGTCGGTAGCATAACCCCCAGCACCAACCCCTCCGAAACCGTAATATGTAACAGTATAGGTATGATAGCCGCAGGTAACGGTGTTGTATTTAACCCCCACCCCGGCGCGATCGCAACCTCAAACTACGCAGTTGACCTCGTCAACCGCGCAAGCAGAATGTCGGGTGGCCCCGAGGTGCTGGTCTCCTCGGTAATAAAGCCTACGCTTGACACCGCCAATATAATGTATAAGCATCCCGTGATAAGACTTCTCGTTTGTACGGGAGGTCCCGGCGTTGTAAAGAGTGTGCTTTCTAGCGGCAAGAAGGCTATCGGTGCCGGTGCGGGCAATCCCCCTGTTATCGTTGACGACACCGCTGACGTAAAAAAGGCAGGAAAGGATATTATCGACGGCTGCTCGTTTGATAACAACCTCCCCTGCATCGCAGAAAAAGAGGTGTTCGCGTTTGCGAATATCGCAGATGAGTTGATTTCGGCTATGAAGGCAAACGGCGCGTACGAGATTAGTAAGGATGAGGCTGACCGTCTTGCTAAAATCGTGCTTGAGGATAAGAAGAATCCCAAGACCGGTGTTATCAACAAAACCGTTAGCCGCGAGTGCGTAGGACGAGATGCAAAGGTGCTGCTTGAGAAGATAGGAGTAAGAGTTGGCGACGAGGTTCGATGCATTATCTGCGAGACCGATTTCGATCACCCGTTCGTACAGCACGAGCTTATGATGCCTATTCTTCCGATAGTCAGAGTGAAGAATATTGACGAGGCAATAGACCTTGCTGTTAAGGCAGAGCACGGCTGCCGCCATACAGCTCATATGCACTCGAAAAATATTGACAACCTCACCCGCTTTGCAAGGGCAGTTGAAACTACAATCTTCGTAAAGAACGCGCCCTCTTATGCGGGTATAGGCTTTGGCGGAGAGGGACACACCACCTTTACGATAGCAGGCCCTACGGGCGAAGGAATTACCAGCGCGAGAAGCTTCACTCGCTACCGTCGCTGCGTAATGAGCGACAATTTCCGTATCATTTAAAGAGGAGATGAACATGGATATTACATCATCACAGGTTGAGAGCATAGTTCGCAAGATTCTTGGTGAGATGTCCCCCGCAAAAGCGGCAGGACCTATCCCAAAGAGAGCTAAGGTTGCGATGCTCACAGCACAGAAAAAAATAGAGGTGAAGGAATTTGATATTCCAAAGCTTGAGGATAACGACATTCTCGTTCGTGTTGAGGGCTGCGGAGTTTGCGGCACCGATGTACACGAGTGGCGCGCCGATCCCTTCGGCATTATACCCGTAACTCTCGGTCACGAGGGCACGGGTGAGATTATAGCACTCGGTAAGAACGTTAAGTTCGATACCGCCGGTAAGCCTATCAAGGTTGGCGATAAGATAGTAACGAGCGTTATCAGCTGCGGCGAGTGCCACGTCTGCCGTAATCACCCCGCGAATACAAACCTCTGCGATAAGCAGGGAGTCTTCGGGCTTATCCCCCATAGCGACGCACAGCCGCTTACCGGTTGGTTTGCAACTCACCTTCTTATAAGAGGTAAGGGCTCGACCTACTTCGTGGTAAACGACCTTGACCTAAAGGAGAGAATGCTCCTTGAACTTGCGTGCGTTTGCGTACACGCCCTTAAGCGTGCTAACTCCACGGGTCTTATCAACTTCAACTCCAAGGTTTTGGTTCAGGGACTTGGCCCTGTTGGACTCGTTATGATAAGCGTGCTCAGAGCCGCAGGTGTCAACCACATCGTAGCGATAGACGGCACACCGAAGCGTCTTGAGATGGCAAAGCGTCTTGGTGCTAAGACCGTCATCAGCTTCAAGGAGGTTACCTCGCTTGAGGAGAGAGTTGCGAAGGTTAAGTCGGTAGCGAACGGTGTTGGCGTTGACTTCGCATTCCAGTGCACCGGTGCGCCCGCAGCTGCAAAGGATATCTATGAGTACATACGTCGCGGCGGCGGAATGTGCGAAATGGGCTTCTTTGTAAACAACGGCGAGTACAGTGTTAATCCTCACTTCGCTATGTGCAATAAGGAAATCACGATAGTCGGCTCTTGGGATTACAGCGCTGATGATTATCCTACAACTATGGCGTTTCTTCGCCAGGCAAGAGAGATGAACATTCCGATTAAGGATCTCATCACTCACACCTACCCGCTTGACAAGCTCAACGAGGCTATGGAAACAAACGTTTCCCAGCAGGGTATTAAAATCTGCTACGTTGCCGAGTGAGGTTAAAATATGGCACTTGGAATGATAGAGGTTTACGGTTTTGCTACCGCTATCGTTGTTGCCGATGCTATGGCAAAGGCGGCTGAGGTTTCGGTCGTTGCAATCGACAAGAATAAGCCTGCGGGCGGTGACTCGGCAAGAGTGCCTCTCGTTATGGCGATAAAGGTTGAGGGTAGTGCTGCGGCAGTCGAGGCGGCTATTATGGCAGGTAAGGCTGAGGCCGAAAAAAGAGAGCTTTACATCACCCACAAGGTGATAGCAAGGCAGAGCGACGATATAGAGTGGTTTGCACATCTGTCAGCGCTCGGTAAGGATAAATTAAGAAATAATAAATAAATTTTTAAGGAGAAACAAGAAAATGATGGAAGCACTTGGAATGGTAGAGACGAGAGGTCTCGTAGCGGCTATTGAGGCTGCTGATGCAATGGTAAAGGCTGCAAACGTAGTCCTTATCGGCTCGGAGAAGATAGGCTCCGGACTTGTAAGCGTTATGGTTCGCGGTGACGTAGGAGCTGTTAAGGCTGCCGTTGAGGCAGGCTCGGCTGCTGCAACCTCTCTTGGCGAGGTAATAGCAACTCACGTAATCCCCAGACCTCACGCAGACGTTGAGAAGCTTCTTCCCGCTATCAAGTAATCGGGAGATAGTATGAAGGCAATAGCGTTACTCGAAGTGCAGGCACTTGTTGCCGCAATCACCGGACTTGACGCTATGGCAAAGGCAGCAGACGTTAAGCTTATTCACGTAGAGAAGCGCCTCGGCGGCAGACTCGTAACGATAGTCGTCGAGGGCGAGGTCTCTGCCGTGCGCGCAGCGCTTGAGGCAGGTGCCGCAGCGGCAGCGGAGGTAGGAAACGTAAAATGCTGCGAGGTGATTGCACGCCCGCATCCCGATATTATGAAATTTCTTACGACGGGCTAAACTTGATTTTGAAGCTCAGGCTTTGAAATATATTTAATTTGCTTATAAAAATCTTATAGGAGGATTTAAAAATGGAAGCACTTGGAATGGTAGAGACCCGAGGTCTCGTTGCTGCAATCGAGGCTGCTGATGCTATGGTAAAGGCAGCTAACGTTATCCTCGTCGGCTCCGAGAAGATCGGTTCCGGTCTTGTAAGCGTTATGGTTCGCGGCGACGTAGGAGCTGTTAAGGCTGCTGTTGAGGCAGGCTCGGCTGCTGCAACCTCTCTTGGTGAGGTAATAGCAACTCACGTAATCCCCAGACCTCACGCAGACGTTGAGAAGCTTCTTCCCTCTATCAAGTAATAAAAGAGGGCAGGGGAGTGTCCAAAGGGCTTTTGCCCTTTGGGTACTACCGTAGGGCTTGACCCGTGTCAAGTTTTACGGTAGTACAGAGTGATTGAAAGGAAAAATAATATGGAATTTACAAGAGAACAGATTGAAGGGCTTGTAAAACGCGTGCTCTCCGGTATGGGTGGTAATGATAACACCTCGGGCGACGTTCCCGTCGGGGTCTCCAATAGACACATTCACCTCTCGCGCGAGGATCTCGATACTCTCTTCGGCACGGGATATGAGCTGACACCCATAAAGGAGCTTTCGCAACCGGGCCAGTATGCCTGCAAGGAGCAACTTACGATAGTAGGTCCGTCCCTCCGTCCTATTGAGGGCGTCAGAGTCCTCGGCCCTGTGAGAAAAAAATCACAGGTCGAGATTTCTATGACCGACTCCTACACCTTAAAGGTTAAGCCGCCCGTCAGAGAATCGGGCAATATTGCGGGTTCATCTCCGATTACTATAATCGGTCCGAATGGCGTGGTAAGTCTTGCGGAGGGCTGTATAATAGCTAATCGCCATATCCACATGTCACCAACCGAGGCGAGAGAGTTCGGTATAGCTGACGGTGATACCGTAACTGTAGATGCCTTCGGCACTCGTCGCACTCGCTGGTATGACGTGCAGGTGCGCGTTCATCCCGATTTCAGACTTGAGATGCATGTTGATACAGATGATGCAAATGCGGTCGGTATCGGCAACGGTACAAGAGTTAAAATTATAAAAGAGTAAACGTATATTTACATAATGGATACAAATCAACCTATTTTTTGAAAGGTGCAACGCTATGTTAAAGGGAATAATCAGAGGAAATATAGTTTCCACAAGAAAACAGGAGTCGCTCGTCGGAAGCAAATTTATGGAGGTTGAGCTCGTTGAAAACGGGGTGCTCACCGGCAAATTTATAATTGCTATCGATAGCGTTGGTGCCGGCATCGGTGAGACGGTGCTTATCACTACGGGCTCGTCGGCACGTCTTGCGCTTCACAATACGTCCTCGCCCGCAGATGCGGTAATAGTAGGTATCGTTGATTGATTTTAGGTTTAGATAAGATGGAACTTAAGGAGCTAATGAAAGAGGCCGGCATTGTAGGCGCCGGCGGAGCAGGGTTCCCCTCTTATGCAAAGCTTGCGGAGGGGGCGGATACCCTCCTTGTAAACGGCTCGGAGTGCGAGCCGCTTCTCTACACGGATTTTACAATACTTAAATACGAGCTCGACACGGTAGTTTTGGGAATTACCCTCGTTATGAAAGGGGCAAATATCCCACGTGCAATCCTTGCGATAAAGGAGCATACGGCAGAGAGGCTTAATATGTCAGAGGGTGATACGCTCGCACCCGGCATTACCGTCAAGGTGTTGCCTAACGTATATCCGATAGGTGACGAGGTGAGTCTCATATATGAGGCGACGAAAAGATTGGTTAAGCCCGGTACGCTACCGATAAGTGTCGGAGTTATAGTATATAACGTAGAAACCCTCTATAACGTTGCGCTTGCCAAAAGAGATGGCGCACCTGTTACGGAAAAATGGCTGACGGTAAGCGGTGCGGTAGGTGAGCCGTGCGTTCTGCGCGTACCGATGGGCGTTCGCGTATCCGAGCTTTTTCGCACTCTTGGGGTTACGGTACCCGATGGACATACCGTAATTGACGGTGGCCCGTCAATGGGCAAGGTTATAAGCCCTGATACCGCCGTTATTACAAAAACTACGAAATCTCTGCTTATACTTCCAGATAGCAGCGAGGCTATAAGGTCAAAAAAAATAAACGTAAGACTTGCCGTGGCGAGAGCTGAGACAGCCTGCTGCCAATGCACGCGCTGTACCGATATGTGTCCGAGAGCGCTCCTTGGCTATCCGCTTGAGCCTCACAAGATGGTGCGTACGGCTATGTCCTGTGCCGCGGTTATGCCGAAAATGGTAATCAGTGCAACCCTCTGTTGCGGCTGCGGAGTGTGCGAGAGTCTTGCCTGCAATCAGGGTATATCGCCAAAGGCAGTTATAAATAACTACAAGGCTCTTCTTCTGAAAAACAAGCTCCGCTATTCATCATCTAATGATGTTGATGTTAGGGCTGAGCGTGAATACAGAATGATACCGTCGGAGAGGTGGGCATCGGCGCTCGGCGTGCTTAAATTTGACACGGTACCCGTCTACCGCGGTAAGATAGACGACTTTTCGAGAGTTGAAATTCTCCTTAATACCCATATAGGCACGCCCTCCACTCCATCTGTGCGTGACGGTGACACCGTAAAAGCAGGCGAAATAATCGCACCGGCAGCTGACGGACTTTCGGTACCTCAGCACGCACCGTTTGACGGTAGAGTGACGGTCGAAAACAAAAAAATAATCATAGACAGGATAAAGTGAAATGTATAGGGCCATAGGTGTAATAGAACTTAAAAGCATACCCAAGGGCGTAGAAGCCGCGGATGCTGCGCTTAAAAGTGCAGGAGTAGAGATGGTAACCGCTCGTCCCGCGTGTCCCGGAAAATATGAAATAATGCTTACCGGTTCAATATCCAACGTGACGGCAGCAGTAAATCATGTAACGGCAAGATTTGACGGCTACGTTATCGACTCCTCGGTAATGGGTCGGATTGACGAGCAGGTTATAGAGGCGCTCTTCGGAACGCAAACGGGTGCGCGCACGGGTTCGCTTGGTCTTATCGAAACCTTCTCGGCGGCAAGCGCAATAAAGGCGGCGGATATTGCCGTTAAAACCGCAAGAGTCGAGATTTACGACCTGCGAGTGTCACGCGGTATGGGCGGCAAGGGTGTCGTAATGCTGACGGGTGAGGTCGGTGACGTGACGGCGGCAGTCGAGGCGGGTGCTGAATACGCGGCAAAGCTCGCAACTCTCTCCTCTACGACGGTAATAGCCGCGCCACATGCTGAGCTTTGGAATCAGATGTAATTTTCACGGCCGAATGGCAGAATGGAAATTGATATGGAAAATATAAAGTTTGTAATAGAAAAAAGCGAGAGAATAGAAAAGCTCATATCCACGCTTTACGAGAAAATGCCTGAGATTGAGTCCTCGCGCGGAATACTCGTTACCGAGAGCTATAAGGCTACCGAGAACCTGCCTGTTATAAAGCGCAGGAGTGCCGCTTTTGCTCACATTCTCCGCAATATACCGATAGTTATAAGAGACCGCGAGCTTATCGTCGGAAGTGCTACGGTAGCACCGAGAGGCTGTCAGGTATTCCCTGAGTACTCTTACGAATGGCTGCTCTCCGAGCTTGATACTGTTTCCACCCGTGCGGCAGACCCATTCTACATAAGTGAAAAGACGAAGACAGAACTTCGCGAGATATATCCTTGGTGGCACGGCAAGACCTGCAGCGACCTCGCTAAAGCAAATATGAGTCCCGAGGCATACGCGGCATTTACCGAGCACTCGGTATTCACTCCCGGCAACTATTTCTATAACGGCATCGGCCACGTGTGCGTTGACTATCCCAAGGTTCTAAGGATAGGCTATCGCGGAATAATTGAGGAGGCCGAGGCGGCTATCGCAAAGCTCGACGTGTCCGACCCCGATTACGTAAAGCGCACGAACTTCCTCTCCGCCGTTATTGAGAGCTGTGAGGCTGTTATCGAATATGCGAAAAGATATGCAAGGCTGGCGGCGCAGATGGCGGCAACCGAAAGCTCCTCGGAGCGCAGAAGCGAGCTTAAAAATATAGCTAAAAACTGTGCACGGGTGCCGGAGTTTGGAGCAACGAGCTTCTACGAGGCTTGTCAGTCCTTCTGGTTTGTACAGCTTCTTTTACAGGTTGAGTCGAGCGGACATTCAATATCTCCCGGCCGCTTTGACCAGTATATGTATCCATATTATAAAAAGGACGTTGACGCAGGTAAAATCACAGTCGAGGCGGCACAGGAGCTTATCGACTGCATATGGGTTAAGCTCAACGATATAAATAAGGTAAGAGATGCGGCTTCAGCCGACGGCTTTGCCGGCTACGGAATGTTCCAGAACCTAATTGTTGGCGGTCAGAATATTCACGGTATGGACGCGACAAACGACCTTTCTTATATGTGCCTTGAGGCCTCAATGCACGTGCCGCTCCCCCAGCCCTCTATCTCGATAAGAGTATGGAACGGCTCGCCGGAGTCATTGCTCGTAAAGGCGGCGGCTCTCACAAGGCTTGGCACGGGACTTCCTGCATACTATAACGACGAAATTATAATCCCATCTATCATGGCAAGAGGTCTTACTCTTGAGGACGCGAGAGACTACTGCATAATCGGTTGCGTTGAGCCGCAGAAGGCGGCAAAGACTGACGGCTGGCACGATGCTGCGTTCTTCAATATGTGTAGACCCATGGAGCTTGTCTTTACGCAGGGCGTTGACAAGGGTAAGCAGATAGGCCCGGACACCGGTGACGTTACTAAGATGAAGACCTTTGAGGAGTTCTACGAGGCGTATAAGACTCAGCAGAGCTATATGATAAAGCTGCTCGTCAATGCAAACAACGCTATTGACGCGGCACATGCGGTAAGATGCCCGCTTCCTTTCCAGTCGTGTATGGTGGATGACTGCATAGGCAGAGGAACGTCGCTCCAGGAGGGTGGCGCAATATACAACTTTACAGGTCCTCAGGGCTTCGGTATAGCTAATAACACCGACGGTCTTATAGCGGTAAAGAAGCTCGTCTTTGATGAGGAGCGCGTTACAATGGCGGAATTCAGAGACGCTATACGCGCAAATTACGGCTACGGCCACACGGGTCCTGCGGCGGAGTCTATGACACGTGAGGTCGCGCGTGCTCTTATAGAGTCGGGTGTTGACGTTGGCGAGAAGACGGTTTCCGAGATTTACAAGTCCATCACTACGGCAAGCTATCTGCCCGAGGAGCTCCGAGCCCGCTACCGTGAAATCAAGCGTATGATTGACGAGGACTGTCCTAAATACGGCAACGATATTTACGATGTCGATATGTTTGCGCGCGACGTGGCAAACAGCTATACTAAAGAAGTAGAAAAATATAAAAACGTCCGCGGAGGCGTATTCCAGGCAGGTCTTTATCCCGTATCGGCAAACGTACCGCTAGGTGCATCCACAGGTGCGACGCCTGACGGCAGACTCGCGTACACTCCTCTTGCCGACGGTATAGGACCTGCATCCGGCAGAGACGTAAAGGGCCCCACCGCTACCGCAAACTCGGTGGCTAAGCTCGAGCAGGGAGTTGCCTCAAACGGCACGCTCCTTAATCAGAAGTTCCATCCGTCAGCGCTTGCCGGCATGTCGGGACTTACGAAATTCGTGGCACTGATACGCTCCTACTTTGACCAGAAGGGTATGCATATGCAGTTTAACGTCGTA
Source organism: Eubacteriales bacterium (assembly GCA_045576815.1). Taxonomy (GTDB): domain Bacteria; phylum Bacillota; class Clostridia; order Oscillospirales; family CAG-272; genus UBA1740. The sequence continues at coordinate 13,835 of JAZNHD010000066.1, read as the reverse complement.
ACGCGCGAGACGCTTCTTGATGCGCAGAAGAATCCCGAAAAGTATAAGACGCTCGTCGTCAGAGTGGCAGGATATAGCGCGCTGTTTACAACGCTTTCCCGCTCGCTTCAGGACGACATAATCAATAGAACAGAGCAGGGTTGGTAAATAATTATTTACAAAACGCTAACAAAATGAAAGGAGATGTGCTATGGCAAACGGTGATGTTACAGGCAGAATATTTAATATACAGCGCTTCTCCATTCACGATGGACCGGGCATACGCACGATAGTTTTCTTCAAGGGATGTCTTATGAGGTGTGCGTGGTGCTGTAACCCCGAGTCGCAGAGGTGGGATATTGAGACTATGACCGAGGGGGACAGGGTAAAAACCGTCGGGCGCGACGTGTCGGTAGGCGATATCATGCCCGAAATTCTTTCGGATATGCCGTATTATCGTAGGAGTGGCGGTGGAGTTACATTATCCGGCGGAGAGGCTCTTTGTCAGGCTGAATTTGCTGCGGCACTCCTCTCGGAATGTAAGGCTGCGGGACTTCACACGGCTATTGAGTCAGCGGCGTCAACCCCGTTTGATAATATTGAGAAAATCCTGCCGTACCTTGACCTTTATCTTATGGATATAAAGCACATATGTCCGAAAAAGCACCGCGAGTATACGGGTATTTCCAACGAGGGAATACTCGAAAACGCGAAGAGAATAGCTGCGTCTGGAGTTGAACTTATAATCAGAACGCCCGTAATCCCCGGCTTTAACGACACGCCAGAGGAGATTTTAGCTATATCAAGGTTTGCAGCAAAGCTCCCCGGTGTAAGAGAGCATCACCTCTTGCCGTATCACAGACTCGGTAAGGATAAATACGCAGGTCTTGGAAGAGGCTACTCACTTGAAGAAATACTTCCGCCTCCTGCCGAGAAGATGGAATATCTTAAGTCGGTAGCTGAAACGACTGGACTTTTCGTACAAATAGGCGGTTAAAAAACAATAAACGGAGAAATAAAAATGGAACTTAAGGAAAATATGAGAATAGTCCAAGAGCTTGTCCCCGGTAAGCAGGTGACACTCTGCCACATTATCGCGAACCCCGACGATATTCTCTATACGAAGCTCGGTCTCGACCCTAAGACCGACTACACACGCAGCGCTATCGGAGTGCTTACGATAAGTCCTGCAGAGAGTGCTGTTATAGCAGCTGATATTGCTATCAAGTCCTCAGGCGCAGACATCGGATTTGTCGACAGATTTACCGGTACTCTCATTATTTCCGGCAGCGTTTCGAGCGTTGACTCTGCATTCACTGCGATAAGAGCCTACGTTATTGACAAGCTCGGTTATACCTGCTGCGAGATAACCAGAACCTAAAATGAAAAAGATAATTTTAATAGGGCGCGTTGCGGCAGGAAAAACCACGCTTACACAGGCGCTCCGCGGCGAGGAAATACATTATTTCAAAACCCAGTACGTAAATTATCTTGACACCGTTATAGACACGCCCGGGGAATATACCGAGCTAAGACAGACAAGTGGGGCACTAGCGCTTTATTCCTACGAGGCAGACGTCGTGGGACTCGTGCTGAGTGCAAACGAGCCGTATTCCATATTCTCTCCCTGTATTACGAGCCTTGTTAACCGTGAGGTTATAGGCATAATTTCGGGTATTGATAAACCTGATGCAAACGTCGAGAGGGTAGAGCGGTGGTTAAGACTTGCCGGATGTAAGCGAATTTTCCCTGTGAGTGCTGTGACGGGCGAGGGACTTTCGGACATTATAGCCTATCTCAACGAAGACGAAGAAAAGGAGAAGGTCGAAAAATGAGCAAAACTAAGGTAATTGCCTTTGCCAACAACAAGGGCGGAAGCGGTAAAACCACGACATGCTCAAATATTGCCGCCGCTATGGCTGGTGAGGGGTGTCGTGTGCTTCTTATCGACGGAGATATGCAGCTTAACCTCACGCTTTCCTTTTTTGACGAGGAGAGAGCTCTTGCACTGGCGGTAGGCGAGAAAAACATATATCACGCGATAAAAAAGGAAGTCAGCCTCTCGGATTACATAGTTAAAACCGATATAGACGGAGTTGATATTATCCCCTCCTCCTCCCTTATGAGCTCGGTTGAGTTCGAGCTTTTCACAAAGTGGCAAAGAGAGCTGATACTTAAAAAGTGTCTCGAGCCGGTAAGAGCGCTCGGATACTACGATTTCGTGCTTATAGATGCACCCCCTACCCTTGGAGGTTGGGTTATGAACATTATGTGTGCGTCGGATTTCGTAGTAATACCCGTTGAGGCAAGCCCTTGGGGACTTTTCGGCCTTGCCAATATGTTTGACTTTATCGGACAGGTGAAAAATATAGCACCGAGGCTTGAGGTGCTCGGCATTGCCATAACGAAGGCCGACGAGAGAAAGAACTACTTTAAACAAACGCTTGAAACGCTTCGCGAAACCAATCCCGCACCGCTTTTTAACACTTACATAAGAGTCGACAGCGCTATTGAGTGGGCGCAGGATAACAGCCAGCCCGTCGTGGCGTATAAAAAATACAGCCGCAGCGCACTGGAATATAAAAAGCTTGCAAAGGAGATAATGAAAAATGCCGATAGGTAAGAACTCTATCAAAAGAGTGGCAAACGCAGGCTACTCAAAGGTCAAAACCGAAGCACCCGATATGGAAAACAGCACGGAGGTAAGGGTGGAAACGGTAAAGCCTGCCGCAAAGAAAAAAGCGGCTGCAAAAGCACCCGCTAAGAAAACCGTCGCAAATAAAGCCGCCCCCGTGTCAAATAAAAAGGCACAAGAGGCGAAAAAGGAGCCTCGTGCGAATGTGGTAGCCTCGCATGCCGCTACAAAATTCGCAGTAGGAGAAGAGCTTCCGGCGTATCTCTTATAAAACAAATCGGCAGCCCGCGGGACGTACCCGAGGGCTGCCGATTTGTTACTGTGTGATTCCTCCGTCGTCGATGTTGCCGTCTCCGTCAAGAGAGCCGTCGTCGCCGGAATTGCTTTTTATATACTCAAGATAAGAGTCGTAGTAGGAAAGAAGAACGTCGTTTATTTCATCGTCGGAAATACTCTCAAGGTCCTTGTGATTATCGTTGATATACTGCGCCATAGAGTCGACGATCTCAGGCTCGACGTTGATATTGTTTTCCGTGAGAATTTCGTTAAGAGAGCTTGAAACCTCCGCGACGTATTCCTCTTCGGTGAGGCCCTCTGAGTTTATGGAGAGGACTTCCTTAACGCCATCCTTTACGTTGTCGTATAGCTCGGCGGTTTCACCGTCAAGTCCCATGCTTTCGCAAAGCATAGCGACCGAAATCTCGGTTAGCGTTGCTACGAGGGGTCTTGTGTGGCTGTTTGCAGTGAGAATATCGATAACTCTGCGTATTACAGTCCTGCCATTCTCGTCCTCGCTGGTAAAGGCGTCGCTCAAATCGGTAGAATCGCCGGATTCAATGGCGGTGAAAACGCCCTCGTCGGAGAGTACGAAGATAACCTCTTTAAGAGTGGCGAGGTCGCCGCCGAGATTTTCCTTATTGCTGTCCTCGAAAACCTTAAGGAAAGGATCAATAAGCTTATCAAAGGGTGGCTCTGCAGTGAGGGGCAGATATCCGTCATCAGCGGAATAGGCAAGTCCGCGAAGAATACCCGAAGCGAGAATAAGCATATAATCCGAGCCGCCCAAGGTGTCGACCAGCGCGTCTATTGTGTCCTTGTCGCCTGCCGTAAGCTCCTTTAGGTCAACACCGGAGAGCTTGATAATTTCACAGTAAAGCTCAACTCCAAAAACGAGCTCATCGCGCAAATCGCAGGGCTCACCGTCAATATAAACGGTCGCAAAGTGGGTCATAAGCACATTGCCGCCATAGGTGTTGATAAGCGGGAGAATGGGGCACTCGGAAATCGGCTTTACCGCCTCGTCGTACATAGCGACAAGCTCGGGATTGGATTCTTTCTCGCGCATAGTAGCCACGGCACCGTCAAGTGAGCTTGTTATACCCGCTACGGGAAGCAAGATAATGGCGGCAACGAGCGCGCCCTCAACCGCACCGACAACGAGACCGCCGAGTCGGTGAAATACTCCGCCGCCCTTTTTCATTTTCACAATGCTGCATACGAGAAGGGATATAAGCTTGAGTATGAGATTTATAACTACGAAGAGAACGGCAAATAATACGGGCACAACTACGGTTGCAAGGGGAAGTGCCAAGAGATACTGAAGCGTTTCCGTATCAAACGAGGTGATAAGTCCTCTTACCTCCTCGGAAATAGCTGTCCCCGAGGATTCTGCGAGAGCAAAAACCTCTTCCATGCTCTTTTGACTTAACTCACCGAATACGCGGGACGTAATACCGCCTGCAAGCAGGAATGCGATAACCGCCGAGGCAAGCATGAATACGGTGTGGGTAATCTGCCTTGAGTATCCACGGCGCAGACCGTGCAGCATTTCCCAAAGCACCGACAGGGCAAAGAAGCCAAGAATTCCAAGGCAGGTGTAAGCCGTCGGAGTCGCTGCCGAAATCAAAGCCTGTATATATGCAAAAATATCCATGCGTTTCTCCTTTTGCAAAACATATAACTAAAATATCTTACACTTTAATGATACTATAAATATCCATTTTTGTCAAGAGAACAGGTTGCGAAAATCCGCCGTTAAATAAAAAAGCGCCAGATGGCGCTTTTTTATCCTTTCCTTCTCCACGTTGCCGGTGAAAAGAGAATGAGCATAGGAAACAGCTCAAGCCTGCCGATAAGCATAGTAAATGTAAAGACAATCTTTGAAAAGGGAGAGAAGGAGGTGTAATTAGCATATGCCTCGCCAAGACCGGGACCGATGTTGTTGAGCGTTGCCGCAACTGCAGAGAAGTTGGTAACAAGGTCCTTGTTATCAAAGGAAATAAGCATAAGGGCTACGGAAAACACGAGAATAAAGGTAACAATGTAGGCATTGACCGAGCGGACAACCTCGTGTTCAACCGGTCGTTTATCAATGGTGATTTTTTTTATCTGCTTTGGGTGAATGAGAGTGCGAAGCTCGCGCGCCATTCCTTTGAAGAGAATTATGATACGCGATACTTTTATGCCGCCACCCGTGCTGCCGGCGCAGGCTCCGATGAACATGATAAGCAGGAGCACCGTCTGTGAGAGTGCAGGCCAAAGGTCAAAGTTCGCGGTGGTGAAGCCGGTGGTGGATATGAGCGAGGCAACCGTAAACGCTGCGTGACGGAGCGCCTCAAAAATGTTGTCAAACATGCTTGCCACGTTCATGGTAACTATGGCGGTAGCGGCTATCACTACCAAAATAAAGGCTCTCACTTCGGAATTGAACGCGTTCCTTGGCTTGAGCTTCAAAATCAGGTAATAGGAGTTGAAGTTTATAGAAAAAAGCAGCATAAACACAGTAACTATAATTTGCTGCGTAGCCGTCGCAGAGGCAAAGCTGTCGTTCTTGAAGCCGAAGCCACCCGTGCCGGCGGTGGAAAATGAAGTGTTCAAAGCATCAAACACGCTCATATCAGCTAGCAGCAGCGTTATGAACATTATTAGCGTCAAGACGAAATATATGATGTAGAGAATTACAGCGGTATTTTTAACACGGGGCACGAGCTTTGATACCTCTGGGCCCGGGCTCTCCGCGCGCATAATGTGCATATTCTGACCTCCGCTTAAGGGGAGAAACGCCATTATAAACACGAGCACGCCCATACCGCCTATCCAGTGCGTGAAGCTGCGCCACATAATAATTGATTTCGGAAGCCACTCAACCTCTGCGAAAATGCTGGCACCCGTTGTGGTAAAGCCGGAGACCGTTTCAAAAAGCGCGTCTATAAACGACGAAGTCACTCCCGTGAACATAAACGGAAGCGCGCCGAAGATACTCATTATAATCCAGCTGAGCGAAACTATAACGAAGCCCTCTTTTGCGTAAAGGCTCGTGTCGCACGGCTTTTTTTTAGTCAGAAGAAAGCCGATAGCACCGCAAATCAAAATAGCTCCAAGGAATGAAAAAAACGCGCTTTCCCAAAAGACTGCAGCCGTTATAAGAGGCACAGCAAAAAATCCTGCCTCAAATATAAGTAGCCAGCCAAGTGTGTATTTTATCATCGAATAGTTCATCTCGGAAGAAATCCTTCCCGAAAATTAAATTATTTTTCAAGTATATCTGAGACGTCCCTTATACCGAGGAGCTTGGTGACGACTACAACCGAGTCGCCGGGCTCTATTACGTCAAAGCCTCGGGGGATAATCATAGACCTGCCACGCAGAATCGCGGCTATAATAACGTCCTCGCGAAGATTGAGCTCGGAAAGAGGTATACCGGCTATCGGTGAGCGAGTGCCTACCGTAAACTCTGAGGCCTCAACCTGTCCCTTTATGACGGTGTAAAGTGTTTCCATATTGCTGCCGAGGGTGTTGTTCGTGGCTCTTACGTAGCGCAAAATCATAGATGCTGTGACATTCTTCGGGTATATGATTGAGTCGAGCTCCATACGGGCAATAACGTCGTTATACTCTATACGGTTTATCTTTGTTATTACCTTTCCTGCTCCCACGTTTTTTGCGTAGAGTGAGAGAAGAATATTCTCCTCGTCAAGACCTGTAAGAGAAATGAATGCGCCCGTGTCCTTAACACCCTCTTCCTTAAGAGTTGCCTCGTCGGAGGGGTCTGCGTTTATAACCGTTACGTCCTCAAATCTCGTGCAAAGCTCCTCGCACCTATCAAGCCTCTTGTCTATAACCTTTACGGCAATACCTGCGCGGGAGAGCATCTCGCAAAGGTAGTAGGTGATGTTGTCGGCGCCTATGATTATAGCATCCTTTACGGGTTCAATTTTCCTGTCGATTTTTGCAAAAAAAGCAAGAGCGCTCCTCGGTGCTCCGATTATTGAGATAATATCGCGGTCTGCAAACACGAAATCCCCCTTAGGTATAAAGGCATCCTCGCCTCTCTCTACCGTGCAGACGAGCACGTTGCATCTAAACCTTGTCATAGCCTCGCGCACGGAAAGTCCGACGAGCGGTGAGCCCTCGGGAATACGGAACTTAAGCAGCTCCACTCGTCCCTTTGCGAAAACGTCTACCTTTATGGCAGAAGGGAAGCTCATAATTCTTGATATTTCTTTAGCTGCCTCGTATTCGGGGTTGATAACCATAGCAAGACCGAGCTCATCCTTAAGGTAAGGCGAGTCTTGCGCGTATTCTGGACTTTTTACACGGGCTATCGTCTGGCAGTTGCCGGCCTTCTTTGCCATAACGCAGCAAAGCAGATTAAGCTCGTCGGAGCCGGTAACGGCAATAAGCAGGTCTGCCGTGTCTACACCTGCCTCCTTCTGCGTATCTCTCGTAGCGCCGTTGCCTATTACGCCCATCAGGTCGTATTTGATGGCAATCTCTTTAACCTTCGCGGGATTTTCGTCAACGACTACGATATCGTTGCCCTCTCCGTTAAGTTCGGCGGCAAGCGTCTCTCCGACTCTGCCGCAGCCGACTATGATAATTTTCATAGCGTAATCTACCTCCCGAACTTTTACACTTTATATAGTATATTATACAAATATTTTTCCTTTTGTCAAGTTTATAGAGTCGTCTTGCGGTAAAGAAGCAATAAAGAAATCGCGCGCTGAGCACGAAAACACGGCCCTGCGCGCAAATTTTAACTTATTCTGTGGTGTAATTGTCGAAATATCCTTGAATGTATACGATAGGAGTTCCCTTATCACCGGAGCCTGAGGTAAGGTCGCAGAGCGAGCCTATGAGGTCGGTGAGTCTTCTCGGGGTAGTACCCTCGGATACCATCTTGCCTACAAGGTCGGAGTCCTTCTCCTGAATTTTTTCCTTAATGGCCGCCTTGAGTGCCTCACCGGAGAGGTCGGCAAAGTCGTTGTCTGCAAGATACTTGAGCTTAAGCTCACTCGGAGTACCCTCGAGCCCTTTGGTATAAGCAGGAGACACAACCGGGTCTGCAAGCTCCCAGATTTTGCCTATGGGATCCTTGAACGCACCGTCTCCGTAAACCATAACCTCAACGAGCTTGCCGGTTTCCTTGTAAAGACGTGCCTGAATGTCCTCAACCAGCTCTTGACAGTCACGGGGGAAGAGCTTTACCTGCTCGTCGGTTGCCTTGTTAGAACCGAGAAGGCCGTAGATTTCGTTATATCCGCTGCCGTTTACGGGTGCTGTGAGAATTTCGTCAAGACCGTATACGGTATCAGCACCTGCCGCACGAAGAAGTCTTTTGGTGCGGGCCCTCGTGTGAATGTCGCAGTTCAGAACGTTCTTAGTATATGAAAGAATTGCTCTCGGATCGTTTGCGAAGATTATCTCGCAATCCGCACCGGCCTCACGGATAAGGTTATCGTAATATTCAACATAGTCAACACCGGTGAAGCGGTGTTTTTCATATCCGAAGCACTCACGGTATCTCCTAATGTCAAGTACGTCGCGGTAAGGGTCTATGCCGTGCTCGTCAAGCGAGTCGAGGCTTACAAGATGGTTTCCAACCTCGTCGGAGGGATAGGAAAGCATAAGAACTATTTTTTTTGCACCCTTTGCAATACCCTTAAGGCAGACTGCAAAGCGATTGCGGCTGAGAATGGGGAATATAACTCCGACGGTCTCGCCGCCGAACTTCCTGCGTACGTCTTCTGCAATATCGTCAGTAGTCGCGTAGTTGCCCTGTGCGCGAGCGACAATTGCCTCGGTCATTGCCACAATGTCGCGGTCGCGTACCGCAAATCCGTCCTCGCGAGATGCATCGAAAACAGAGGCTGTTACTATGTCTACTAGGTTGTCTCCGCTGCGGATAATAGGTGCGCGAAGACCTCTTGAAACTGTGCCGACCATACGGCTCATAATCAATTCTCCTTCTGACCGTTAAAACGGTTCGTTAAAATCACGCCATATATTATACCAAAAAAACAGGCGTTTGTAAAGTGATTTTCGCAAAAAAAATGAAAAAATATTTTCGCAAAAAAAGGTGCTGAAAAACGTAAACAAAGGTTTGCAAAAATCAGAAATGTTTTTTCATCATCGTGCTCTTTATAGCTTCGAACGATTCATCACTGATATGGTGCTCAATTTTACACGCATCGCTCGATGCGGTGCTTTCAGACACTCCGAGCGATATAAGAAAGCCGGTCAGCAGTGTATGTCTTTCGTACATTTTTTCCGCCACGCCCAAACCGAGCTCGGTAAGCCTGAGATAGCCGTCCTTATCCGCCGTGACATAACCCCCACTTTTCAAAATAGTTATTGCGCGGCTTACGCTGGGCTTGGAAAATCCCATATATTCACATATATCAATAGCTCTGACGTTCGGATTGTTTTTAGATAGAACGAGTATTGTTTCAAGGTACATCTGTCCCGATTCCAGAAGCTTCATAGAATTCTCCTTTCCTTTCATATACTATAAGGATACCATAAATCCGAAGGAAAATCAAGAATTTTTCTAAAGATGCCCTTTTCTTCTCGAAAGGTATTTCTTTAGTGTGTTTTTTGATGGTGATATTGCACAAACGGTTAGCTCATGCTAACTTGTCTGCGTTGTTAAAATAACGAAATTTGCTAAAAGCTGAAAAAATCGGAGAAAAAGTATTGACATTTTTTACAAAAAGTAGTATCATATATGCAGTTAGCATATGCTAACTCGAACCTTAATGATTCTTTCGGGAGAATTTTATGAATACCTTAAGAGAAGTTAAAATAGGAAAGCGCGCAAAAGTAGTGAAGCTACACGGTGAGGGAGCTACGAAGCGTCGAATTATGGATATGGGTATCACAAAGGGCGTCGAGGTCTACGTGCGCAAGGTAGCGCCTCTCGGTGATCCTATTGAGGTTACCGTGCGCGGCTACGAGCTAACTCTCAGAAAGGCTGACGCAGAAAAGATTGAGGTAGAGTAAGCGCTTTGCCGCATGGCTTTGTTTTTTACGCCTCTCGGTTAGTATATGCTAACCGCTTTTCATCATACGGAAAGGAAGAAAAGATGAAAATTACGATTGCTATCGCAGGAAATCCAAACTGCGGAAAGACGACACTCTTTAACGCTCTCACGGGTGCAAATCAGTATGTGGGCAACTGGCCGGGTGTCACCGTTGAGAAAAAAGAGGGCAGGCTGAAGCGCCATAGCGAAGTTACGATAACCGACCTGCCGGGGATTTATTCCTTGTCTCCCTATACACCGGAGGAGGTTGTTGCGAGGAATTATCTCATAGACGAGTGCCCCGACGCTATTCTCAATATAGTTGACGGTACTAACCTTGAGAGAAACCTGTACTTAACTACTCAGCTCCTTGAGCTTGGTATTCCCATAGTTATAGCGGTTAACATGATGGACGTCGTGCGTAAAAACGGAGATAGGATAGATATCGAGGCTCTTTCGCTCGCTCTCGGATGTCCGGTCGTTGAAATCTCCGCGCTCAAGAGCGACGGTATTGCTGAGGCGGCAGAGGCAGCAGTACTTGCCGCAAAAGAAAAAAAGCTCTCACCTCCACGCATTTTCTCGGGAATAGTCGAGCACGCGATAGCGCACGTAGAGGAGGCGGCTGTTCACGGTCTTGAGGCTGAAAAGCAGCGCTTTTACGCAATTAAGATATTTGAGCGTGATGCCGATATCATAAAAAGAATTGGACTTTCAGAAGAGAAGCTCTCGCACATCGAGGGCGATATCCGCAATGCTGAGCGCCAGCTTGACGACGATGCGGAGAGCATTATAACCAACGAGAGATATCTTTCTGTTGAGGCTATAACGAAGCGATGTTATAAGAAAAAGAACGCAGGAGGGCTCTCACTCTCTGATAAGATAGACCGCGTCCTGACGAACAGATGGGCGGCACTTCCTATTTTTGCTGTTATAATGTTTCTCGTTTACTATATTTCAATAGGCTCGGTCGGTGATCTTACCGTTGCGTTTATGAATGACGGACTCTTCGGCTCTTTTGCCGAGACCTATCCCGGCACGTTTATGGAAAGCTGGTTAAGTATTCCCGAGCTTTTGGACCTCGTTTTGCTCAATTCTTCCGGTGAACCTATTATCTGGGGTTGGCTTTACTCTCTTATTCAAGACGGTATAGTCGGCGGTGTTGGTGCCGTACTCGGCTTCGTGCCGCAGATGCTTATTCTGTTCCTTCTTCTCTCGCTTCTTGAGGATTGCGGATATATGTCCCGAGTTGCCTTTATTATGGATAGACTGTTCAGAAAGTTCGGTCTCTCCGGCAAATCCTTCATTCCTATGCTAGTCGGCACGGGCTGCAGTGTTCCCGCAATTATGGCGTCGCGCACGATAGACCAGGAGAGAGATAGGAGAATGACGGTTATGACGACCGCGTTTATTCCCTGCGGCGCGAAGATGCCGGTCGTTTCACTTATTGCGGGAGCGCTTTTTGGCGGTAACGCGCTTATTGCAACACTCGCTTATTTTATCGGCATTTCGGCCGTAGTAATATCGGGAGTAATTCTGAAGAAAACCAAGCCATTCGCAGGAGAGGCTGCGCCCTTTGTTATGGAGTTGCCTGCATATCATGCACCCGTGGCAAGTAATATCCTTCGAACTACGTGGGACAGAGGCTGGTCGTTTATCAAACGCGCCGGTACTGTAATTTTTGCCGCGAGCGTAATCATATGGACGCTTAACAGTCTTTCCTTTGACGGCGGCTTCCACTATATAACCGAAGGCTCGGGCAGATCGTCAATACTTGAGAGTATTGGCGGTTCGGTAGCGTGGGTGTTTGCTCCCCTTGGCTTTGGGGGATGGCAGGCGGCCGTTGCCACAATACTCGGACTGGTGGCCAAGGAGGAAATAGTGGGTGTGTTTGGCTCGCTTTCAGAGATGATAGCGGAAAATTCCGATCTTTTCGTGGATATAGAGTCTGGCGCATCGGCAAATCTTGCCATAATCGGAAAGGAATTTTTCGGTGGTTCGGCGCTTTCGGGCTTCTCCTTCCTTGTTTTCAATCTTCTTTGCGCACCTTGCTTTGGTGCTATGGGTGCTATAAAGCGTGAGATGAATAGCTGGAAATGGACGGCTTTTGCAATCGGGTATATGTGCGCTTTCGCTTATGCGACTTGCTTCGTGATTTATCAGATAGGCTCGCTCTTTATGGGAGAGTTTTATTGGTATGAGCCGATTACTGCGGCTATGGCTCTCGTGATTGTAGGAGCTGCGGTCTATCTTATGGCGCGTAAAAATCCCTATACAGAAAAGTAAGGAGGCAGTATGGATCCTTTAGTTCTCAGCTTTATCGTCCTTGCCGTCATAGCCGCGCTCTTCTTCTTTGTAATAGTTAACGAAGTTCGCGGAAAAAAGCAGGGCAAAAGCTCCTGCAATAACTGCAATGGCTGTCATATGAGTGGAGAGTGTCACAAGAAAAAATAAATAAAACCACCCATTTTGTAAATTTTAGTTTACAAAATGGGTGGTTTTTTAAATAAAATTAATCAACGAACAAGGTGTACTTGCCGTTCATAATAAGCGTTACAAGGTCGATTATCCACGCGATAATATTGCCGACACCCGTGAAGGTTACGAGAATTCCGACTACGAGCGTAATCACGTTCTTCGTCTCAAGGTAACGCACGATACGGTAGATACCGCCGACTACTACTCCGCCGACAATCTGAATGATTATTCTGAGGAGCAGAGGAAGCTCATCGTAGGTTTTTGTGAGTGAGGTTTTCTTTGACATAACATTCTCCTTTTGCATAGTTTAGGCTATTACTATTTTAACATATATCTGGTGAAAAAGCAAGACTTTAAAAGCAAAATTTATAGTATTATATTCTATGCTACAGTACTCGTTGATTTGCGGTAAAAATAAAATATAATAAAACCACTTGAAAAAAATTAAAAAAGGTGGTAAAATAATACAGTAGCCGATGCCAACCTAAAGCGAATGCGCCTGAAGCGGTGAAAATCCGCGCCCTTTTTTAGAAAGCTCGCTCTTTGCTTCGTTCGTTTTCAAAAGATATCATCAAATTTTCACCACTTAAGCATCAGCTAAGAATACCGAAAGGACGTGTTTATGGAATTTCTTAAACAACTCGGTCTGTTATTCACCAACGAGATTCTGCTCGTGCCGGCGTTTGCATGGCTCGTGGCACAGCTGCTTAAAACCTTGATTAACGGAATAGCCCACAAGGAATGGTCCGCTGAGAGGCTCTGGGGCGACGGAGGTATGCCGAGCGGTCACTCAGCTACGGTGACCTCACTTGCTTTCATGTGCGGATTTTTACATGGCTTTGGCAGCGTGTATTTTGCGATATCTGCAATTCTTGCCATAATCGTAATGCATGATGCGCTCGGAGTACGCCGCGAGACAGGCAAGCAGGCGGTGTCTATCATTAAGATGGTTGAGATAATCAACGAGTACGTCGTTGAAAAGGACGAGGAGGTCAAGACGGATAAGCTCAAGGTGCTAGTCGGACATACGCCGCTTCAAGTGGTTTGCGGTGCGCTTGTAGGTATTATAGTAGTGCTCGTTTACGTTCTTGGAATCAAAAATCTTTTCGGCTTGTTCATTTAATTTTTTAGTTAATTTTATAAATTGGGAAGGATAGAAAAATGAAGGTTCTAGTTATCAACGCAGGCAGCTCCTCTCTTAAGTTCCAGCTTATAGATATGGAGAATGAGGCTGTAATCGCAAAGGGTATTTGCGAGGAAATCGGCGGCAAGTCGGGCTTTAAATACAAGGTCCCCGGCAGAGAGGATTACAAGGCGGCTGTAAGCATGCCGACTCACGCAGAGGCATTCAAGCTCGTGCTCGATACTCTCGTTGACGAGAATATGGGAGTAATCAAGTCGGTATCCGAAATAGGTGCTGTCGGACACAGAGTCGTTCACGGCGG
>JAZNHD010000065.1:0-56297 GCA_045576815.1 Eubacteriales bacterium | reverse complement strand
CACGTTGACTGCCCCGGCCACGCTGACTACGTTAAGAACATGATCACCGGTGCTGCTCAGATGGACGGCGCTATCCTCGTTGTTGCAGGTACTGACGGCCCTCTTGCACAGACCAGAGAGCACGTTCTTCTTGCTCGTCAGGTTGGCGTTCCCGCACTCGTTGTATTCATGAACAAGTGCGACATCGTTGACGACCCCGAGCTTCTTGACCTCGTTGAGATGGAGATCCGTGACCTCCTTAACGAGTACGAGTTCCCGGGCGACGACATTCCGATCGTTCGCGGCTCCGCTCGTGAGGCACTTACCTCTAACAACGGTGTTGACGCTCCCGAGTTCGCTTGCATCAAGGAGCTTATGGATGCTGTTGACTCCTATATTCCCACTCCCGACAGAAAGGCTGACCTTCCCTTCCTTATGCCTGTCGAGGACGTATTCTCCATCTCCGGTCGTGGTACCGTTGCTACCGGCCGTGTAGAGCGTGGTACCGTTAAGATGGCTGACGTTGTTGAGATCGTTGGTCTTAAGGACGAGTCCTCTTCTACCGTTGTAACCGGTATCGAGATGTTCCACAAGCTCATGGACTATGCTGAGGCTGGTGACAACGTTGGTCTTCTTCTCCGTGGCGTTCAGAAGAACGAGATCGAGAGAGGCCAGGTTCTTTGCAAGCCCGGTTCTGTTCAGCCCCACACCAAGTTCGTAGGTCAGGTTTACGTTCTTACTGAGAAAGAGGGTGGCCGTTCCAAGCCCTTCTTCTCCGGTTACAGACCTCAGTTCTATTTCAGAACTACCGACGTTACCGGCGTTATCAACCTTCCTGCTGACGTTGATATGTGCCGTCCCGGCGATAACGTTGATATGACTGTTGAGCTTATCACTCCTATCGCTTGCGAGAAGGGTCTTCGTTTCGCTATCCGTGAGGGTGGCCGTACCGTTGGCTCGGGCGTCGTTTCCGAGATCCTTGCTTAATTCTTAAGCCGGACTAAACTAACAAGTATTGTTCCCCGACACTTTTTGTGTCGGGGAATTTTACAAATCATATATAATAAATGTAAAGTTTTTCTTGGGAAGCGGTGAAATTCCGTACCGGTAGTACAGTCTACGAGGAATAAATTCCTGACGCGGTGAAATTCCGCGACCGACGGCGAAAGTCCGGATGTGAAAGGAAATATATGAAAACTAATAAATTCGACACTAAAAAACTCGTTGGCACAGCCATATTTGCAGCGACAGCGTATGTTGTAGCGCTCGTCTGCAACGTTATTCCGCCTGTCGCAGGATTTCTATCTCTCGACGTAAAGGACGCGATTATAGCACTTGCCGCCTTTACATACGGGCCTATCTCGGGGGTTGTGATTGCTTTTGTCGCTGCGGCGATTGAGCTGTTTACCTTCAGCACGACCGCTTGGTACGGCTTTATTATGAACTTTGCATCCTCTGCGGTCTTTGCCTTGACCGCCTCACTGATATATAAATTTAAGAGGACACTAAACGGTGCGCTTGTCGGTTTCTTCTCGGCTGTGATAGCCACGACGGGTGTGATGCTTCTACTCAACACCTTTGTGACACCCCTTTATCTTACTTATTTCGTAGGAATGCCTGCCGATAAAGCAGGTGCTATGGTAATTGAGCTTTTGCCGAGCGTTTTGCTTCCCTTTAATTTTGCGAAGTCCTTACTTAACGCCGCATCTGCAATGCTCCTCTATAAGCCTGTGACAACCGCTCTTGCAAGAGCCGGACTTGTAGACGGCAAGCGCGGCTTTACCTTTAATAAGAGTAGTATTGTGATACTTATTATCGGCGGTATCTCACTTGCCGCAGCAATCGCAATCTTCCTTGTTTTAGCATAAAATGTAAATGCATATTTACAAAAAACCTGCTGATTTAGCTATCAGCAGGTTTGTTTTTGTTTTTAGATAAAGAAAAGCCTCATTTTTCCTCGTCGGGTATATACTCCATTATATCCCCGACCTTGCACTCAAGTGCCGCACAGAGCTTTCCTATGGTTTTGGTTTCGATATTGTCGTTCGCTTTTAGCCTTCTTATAGTCTTGCTGTCAATTCCGCACTCCTCGCGAAGCCTGTAAGTGCTGACGCCCTTTTCCTTCATAACGCCCCAAAGTTTATCAAAAACAATCATTTTTTTAACCTCCATATTGACATTTATTATTATGGGGGTTATAATCTTATTTATTAAGGGGATATAATCCCCATATCAAAGGAGAATTTTATTATGGAACTAATTCGTGAGTTGTTTATCGATTTTTTGAAGGGCGGAGCGCTCGAGATTTTGATTTCAAATAATCCGGATTTTGAGCATCTTGCCGAAAAGGAGTGCATTAAAACATTAGACAAAATAAGGCAAATAATAAGAGATGATAATTTAGATGATGAGGAATGCTTCGAAAGAATAGAAAAAATTGTTTGCCTTTTGGAAAGTAAGGGAATAGATTGCGGAGCCAGACACGACTTTTAGCAAAAGCAAAACCGCCGCATCTTTATATGCGACGGTAGTTGTTGAATTATCTTTTTCCCGCGACGGAGAGGCGGTTCAGGGCGCGCATAAGCTTTGCCCTCGCTATGTCCTCGGTAGCGGGATTTGTAGCACTCGCGAGCTTTTCCTCGGCGCGCTCTCTTGCACGCTCGGCACGGGAGACGTCAATTTCGTCGGCAAATTCAAAGGTTAAGGGAAGGAGCGTTACAGCGCCCGACAGCACAGTAAGCGTGCCGCCCTGTATCGCGCCAAATCTAACGTCATGATCTACCTTTATCCTCGCTCTGCCAATGCCGACGGTGGCTAAAAGGTCGGTGTGCCCTGCGAGTATTTCAACGTCGCCGTCGTCGGTGCGTACAAGCAGGCTCTCGCACTCGCCAGAAAACTTTATGCCGTCGGGGGTGATGATTTTAAGTGTAAAGCGTCTCATTTAAGCGCCCTCTCCGATGGCCTTAGCCTTTTCGACCGCCTCGTCTATCGTGCCGACGAAGAGGAATGCCGACTCAGGAAGGTTGTCGTGCTTGCCGTCTAAAATCTCGCGGAAGCCGCGCACGGTCTCACGGACAGGCACGTATCTGCCCTCCATACCGGTAAACTGCTCGGCAACCGTAAACGGCTGAGAGAGGAAGCGTTGAATTTTTCTCGCGCGGCTGACGGTGAGCTTATCATCCTCGGACAGCTCATCCATACCCATAATCGCGATAATGTCCTGAAGCTCCTTATACCTCTGGAGTATGGCCTGCACCTCGCGCGCTACCTCGTAATGCTCTATGCCGACGACGTCGGGTGAGAGAATGCGTGAGGTAGAATCAAGCGGGTCAACCGCCGGGTAAATACCGAGCGAGGCTATCTGACGGGAAAGCACCGTCGTCGCATCAAGGTGGGCAAAGGTGGTTGCGGGTGCGGGGTCGGTAAGGTCGTCAGCAGGGACGTAAACCGCCTGAACCGAGGTTATTGAGCCGCGATTTGTAGAGGTGATACGCTCTTGGAGCGCACCCATCTCGGTAGCAAGGGTGGGCTGATAGCCAACCGCCGAGGGCATACGGCCAAGAAGTGCCGAAACCTCAGAACCCGCCTGAGTGAATCTATAGATATTGTCTATGAAAAGGAGAACGTCCTGCCCTTCTTTATCGCGGAAATACTCCGCCATCGTAAGTCCGGAAAGACCTACTCTCATTCTCGCTCCGGGCGGCTCGTTCATCTGTCCGTAAACGAGGGCGGTCTTTGAGAGAACACCGGACTCCTTCATTTCGTTATAGAGGTCGTTACCCTCACGGGTACGCTCGCCGACACCGGTAAATACCGAGATGCCGCCATGCTGCTTTGCAACGTTGTTGATAAGCTCCATAATAAGCACCGTCTTGCCGACACCCGCACCGCCGAAAAGACCTATCTTACCGCCCTTTGCGTAAGGGGCTATAAGGTCTACGACCTTGATGCCTGTCTCAAGTATCTCAGCACCGCCGCGCTGCTCGGAGTAGGGGGGCGGGTCGCGGTGTATGCACTCGCGCTCTACACCCACAAGCGCCGGACCGTTGTCAATTGGCTCGCCGAGAAGATTAAATATTCTGCCGAGTGTCTCACGCCCGACGGGTACTGTGATGCCTCTGCCGGTTGTACGCGCTATAGCGCCTCTTGCAAGACCGTCGGTCGAGGACATGGCAATGCACCTGACAACGCTCTCGCCCTCTTGGCTTGCAACCTCGCACACGAGTGTATTGCCGTCAAGGTCAATTTCAATCGCGTCAAGGAGTCGCGGGAGCTCGCCGTTCTCAAATTTTATGTCAATAACAGGTCCTATAACCTGTAAAACTCTTCCCTCGTTCATTTTGAATATTCCTTTCTGACGTGAGGAGTTATTAGAGCGCGTCCGCGCCCGAAACTATTTCGGTAATTTCCTGCGTTATGGCAGCCTGGCGCGCTCTGTTGTATAGAAGCATCAGGTCTGCTGTCATTTTCTCTGCATTTTTGCTTGCCGAGTTCATTGCCGTGCGCCTTGAACCCGACTCGGATGCTATCGACTCAAGGGTTGCCGTGTAGATTACACCGCCGAGGTAATTGGGGATAATTCTTTCGATAAGCTCCTCTGTATCACCTTCGGTTATCGGGTCGCGCACCTCGCCGTCCGTGTCAAGCGGGAGAAGCGTTTCGGTTTTAACAAGCCCTGAGAGCATCGAGGCAAAGTAGGTATAAATAAGCACAATTTTTGACACGCCCCCAGCCTTATAGGCGGATACGAGCTCTCCTGCCGCGCGCATAGCACCGCCGACCGAAAGAGATGCGGCAACACCGAAGTCCTCGGATAAAATCTCACGCTTTCTGTTTTTGCACATCTCAAGCGCCTTTTTACCTATCGGAAGATAAAGACCTCTGCCGTCCGCGTCAAGCGCTCGTGCGGTGCGGAAGACGTTTGCATTATAGCCGCCGGCAAGTCCTCTGTCGCCCGCGATGATGACGTAGAGGGTGCGCCCCTCTTTTTTCTCGCACCAAGGGGTAGCATGGAGGTCCGGTGTGGCGAGCGTGCGTATAACGGAGAGCAGCTCCTCGCGGTAAGCACGCGATGCTTCCGCCCGCTCCTTCTGGCGTCGGAGCTTCGAGGTCGCGACAAGCTCCATCGCCTTGGTTATCTGCATCGTGCTGCCGACGCTTTTAATCCGCGCCTTGATGTCGTTTAATGACCCTGCCATACGAAGCTCCTTTCGTTTTTGTACTTAAATTTTGCCCAAAAATCTCTTTTTCGCAATCTCTATCGCCTCGCGAAGAGCGGCCTCACCTTCAGATGAGAGCACACCCGTGTTGCGAATTTCAGCGAGAAGCTCGGGCTTTGCCGCCGCAAGATACTCATACAGCTCACGCTCAAAGCGTGGAACGTCCTGCGTGGGAATATCCGAGAGGAGATTATTTGTTGCGGCATAGATTATAGCAATCTGACATTCAACCGACACGGGAGAGCACTTGCCCTGCTTTAAGACAGCCACTATGCGCTCGCCCTGCATAAGACGCGCCTTTGTGTCCTTATCAAGATCCGAGCCGAACTGCGCAAAGCTCTCAAGCTCGCGGTACTGTGAGTAGAGTAGCTTAAGTCTGCCGGCAACCTTTTTCATAGCCTTAATCTGCGCGTTGCCGCCAACTCGCGATACCGAGATGCCGGGGTTAATAGCAGGGCGTATGCCGGAGTGGAAGAGCTCGGACTCAAGGAATATCTGTCCGTCGGTTATGGATATTACGTTTGTGGGAATGTAGGCGGAAACGTCGCCTGCTTGCGTCTCGATAATGGGAAGTGCCGTGAGTGAGCCACCGCCGCACTCGTCGGAAAGTCTCGCCGCACGCTCAAGAAGTCTTGAGTGCAGGTAGAATACGTCGCCGGGATAAGCCTCTCTGCCCGGAGGACGTCTTATGAGCAGCGAGAGGGCACGGTAGGCAACCGCGTGCTTTGAGAGGTCGTCGTAAACGATGAGCACGTCACGGCCGCGCTCCATAAAATATTCGCCCATAGTACAGCCCGCATAGGGTGCGATGTACTGCAGCGGTGCCGGGTCGGAGGCGGTTGCGGAAACGACGATGGTGTAGTCCATAGCACCGCTCTTATAGAGGGTGTCAACCACCTCTCTTACTGTCGACTGCTTTTGGCCTATCGCGACGTAGACGCAGATAACGCCCTTATCCTTCTGATTTATTATGGTGTCGGTGGCTATTGTGGTTTTACCCGTTTGTCTGTCACCGATTATAAGCTCTCTCTGACCTCTTCCTATCGGAATCATAGAGTCAATTGCCTTAATGCCGGTTTCGAGCGGCACGGATACCGATTTTCTCTCGATTATGCCGTAAGCCTTGCGTTCGATGGGATTATACTCCTCGGCTACAATAGCCGCACCGCCGTCAAGCGGCTCGCCGAGTGCGGATACGACTCTGCCGATAAGATTTTCACCGACAGGCACGGATACGACTCTGCCGGTGCGCTTTACGAGCGAGCCCTCGCCGATACCGACGTCGGTACCGAGAAGAACCGCCGAAATAAAGCTCTCCTCAAGGTTAAGAGCCATACCGAGCGTGCCGTTCGAAAATTCGAGCAGCTCGTTTGATTTACACCTGTCAATGCCGTAAACCTTGGCTATTCCGTCGCCCACCGAGATAACGTAGCCGACCTCGGCGGTTTCGGTCTTTTTGGAGTAGTTTTTAATCTGCTCCTTAATTACTCTTGATATATCTTCGATTTTTGATTGCATTTTACGCCTCTCCCGCCGTTTTCACGGCAAAAAAATGGGGGTTTTCGCTTATAGCTTTGCTTCCTTTAGACTTTTTTCAATCTTTTCAAGCCTATTCTTCAGCGAGCCGTCCTCGGAGAGTCCCGCATACCTGAGGATAAGACCGCCGAGGATTGATTTGTCAAGGGTGTTTTTGATAATTACCGTTTTTTTGCATTCTTTTTCGAGCTTTTCCTTGAGCGTCAAAAGCTGACTCTCTGTCATAGGCACGGCGCTGATAGCCTCGGCGCGCAGGATTCCTTTTGCCTCGTCAAGAGCCTCGGAGTATTTTTTCGCGAGCGACTCTACCGTGTATGCAAGTCTCTTTTCGGCAAGCATCTTAATCAAATTCACGAGGTGTTCGTCAAACGGTGCTAGAGCCTCGTCAATAAGCCTCACGCGTTCTGAAAGCGGAAGGGCAGGTGTGTCGAGAAGGGCCGCATAGCTCGGGTTTTCCGAAATAAGTCTTGCGAGAGCGATGAGCTGCTCGCCTATTTTTTCCTCTTTCCCATACTCGTGTGCGAGCGAAAAGAGGGCTCTTGCATATTGAGTTACGTCTGTCACTTTTGTGTAGCCTCCCTTTCCTCGTTATGAAAAGCTCACTTTTTCTCCGAGATGAACTCGTCGATAAGTGCTGCGTGCTCCTCTGCCGTTACGTCACGCTCGATTACCGCCGCGGCGATGTCAAGCGCAATGCCCGAAACCTCGTTTTTGATTTCCTCAAGCGCGGCGCGCCTTTCAAGCTCAATTCGCTCCTCGGCACGCTCGACAATTCGGTTTGCCTCGCGGCTCGCATCACGTAGAATTTCCTCGCTCTCAAGCTCGGCACGGCGGGTTGCCGTGCGAACTATCTCCTCGCTCTCGCGAGCGGCATCGGCGAGCTTTTTCTCGTAAGACTCGCGAAGCTCGTCTGCCTCACGGTTTTTCTCCTCGGCAGATTCGTAGGCATCGTCAATTTCTTTTTGACGGGAGTCAATCATATTTTTGAGCGGCTTAAAAAGCAGCTTTTTTAAGAAAAGGTAGAGAATCAGAAGATTCGCCCACGCAAAAAGCATAGTCCATACGTTGACACCCACAAAGCTCTCAAACTTTTCTAAGGGTGTCATGGCAGCTTCAAGTAGTCCCATTGGGGTTCTCCTTAATCTTTTATGTCGCTTCTCTTAGAACATGAACATAAGAAGCAGGGAAATAACGAGCGAGTAGATGCCCGTGGTCTCGGTGATGGCACAGCCGAGTATCATATTGGTACGAAGAGTGCCTGCCATCTCGGGCTGACGAGCCATAGCCTCAAGTGCCTTGCCGACAGCGTTACCCTCGCCGATAGCAGGACCTATTGCTCCAAGACCCATGCAGAGACCTGCGCCAAGAACCTTTGCAGCTTCAACACTAAATTCCATTTTTGTTTCCTCCTGAAATTGTATCTAAAATTTAATTTTTGACAAGTTATGTTTGCTTTTGTGCCTGGTTTTTCTTTTCTTTGCTTTTTTTCTTAGGCAGCTCTGAGGGCGGCGGGCATGCACCGCCAACGTAAACCATCGTCAGCAGCGAGAACACGAGCGCCTGAACAAAGCCGGAGAAGAGGTCGAAATAAATAGACAGAAACGCAGGGATACCGACCTGGAAAAACGGGATAGACGAGATAATACCGGGTATCCAAGAGAGCAGTACCTTTGAGAGCAGCGCCAAGGCAGAGTAGATAAGCGCTGTCAGCACCGAGCCTCCCGCAACGTTGCCAAAGTGACGGAATGCCATTGACACGGGGTTTGCAATCTCGGAGACGATATTCATCGGTGTCATAACCACAATAGGCTCGGTAAAGCCCTTTAGCCAAGTAAGAAATCCAAAATTTTTAATGTTGTTATACCATACCATACCGGTTGTGACGAGCGCCCATGCGGCAGTGACCGAGAGGTCTGCGGTGGTGGAGCGGAAGATTTGCGTCATGCCGATAAGAGTACCGATTATCGAGGATAAAAAGAGCGTGCCGATATAGGGCGCAAACTTCAGGTTATGCCTACCCATCGTGTCCTCAACGAGTCCGTAGAGCATATTCACGAGCTTTTCGGCAACTACCTGGATTTTACCCGGTCGCTTTGTGATTTTTCTCGATACGATAAAGGCGAGAGTCAGAAGTATAACAGTTACGGCAAAGAGCGATACGGTGGTCTGCGTGATAAGATTTTTCATAGTGAAGATGTTAATATCAGGCAGGTCCCACGGCAGCTCAAAATACACCTTTGGGCCGTTTACCTCAATTTCCAATTATATCACTCTCCTTTACTGATGCCTCGCTTGTCGGCGGTGGCATGGGGGTGAATTTTCTCGCGAGCATGCTCGACACGGTAAGCACCGGTCGGAATGCGAGAAGGGGGATAGCCGCGGCTATCGGGTTAAATACAGGGGTTAAAAATGCGACAATGAGCGTCGCGAGCATAGTCACTGTTCTTATAATGAACGAGGTTTTAATAGTGTTCTCGATTTTCATAGAGTGCTCGGCAGCAAAGGCTTCCGCCTCCTCCTCGGTCATCTCGCGCGAGGTACGCAGGGAGAGAAACTCGTCTACTGCACGGTTTACCGATACCGAGAGAAAGAGGAAATTCAGAATTATAACGGCAGCTCCTAGGGCGGCACCCGTGATAACGGTGTAGTCAAAGACGACCTCGGTGAATATAAGGCTGACGAGAAGATAGCCAAGCACCGTTATGGCAGCAACCAGGATTTCACCTGCCGTAAGAAGCGCTGCCTCGTGATTTTTAGATTTATTTTTCTTCATTATTATTACCCGTACTGTAGGTTTTTTTGTCCCTCTCGCCTTCAATTGCCTCAAGCGCGCGCATTGTCGAGAGGATAAAGCGAATCATAGAATAGATGCCAAGTATAGCTCCGACGGGCACAGCTATCGCGTAGGTGTAAGAGGGAAATGACCAAAAAGACACCGAAATAAAGGAAAAGAGAAGCCCTATGCCTATCGGAAAAAGGAGTGTAAGCAGTGCCTGAAACAAAGTGTTTAAGATAAATACGGCGGAAAAAATCCTTTTATGCACCTGTTACCCCCTAAAATCTTAAGAGAAATTCTTCAATAATACATATTATATACATCATATCACAAAATTTTCCGTTTAGCAAGAGTATTACGGTAATTGTTGACGGAATTTTAATTAAATAAAGAGAAACTGATAAAAGAAAAAGAGCGAAAGGCTTAGAGCATCACTCTAAAGGACAGTTTTCTAAATACGGTATATCTCGAAAGAGGTTTTTACATTTGTGGACGCAAATGCAGTGCTTGTCTGTCTGGAAAATTGATAAGTCATAGATGAACATAAAAAGCTCCCTTGTGCAAAGGGAGCTGTCGCACAGCGACTGAGGGATTGTTTATTTATAAAATTCAACTCTTTACAATCCCTCCGTCACGTCAAGCCGTGCCACCTCCCTTTACACAAGGGAGGCATTTTTCTACCTCCCGGAAGGTAATTTTATAAAATTAACTAAAAACATTTACAAATCCGGAAATTCGTGATATAATAGTTGTGCCAAACGAACTTAACAATCGCGCTGATAGGTATATTTTTCTTTATGGGATAATTATACCCTTTTTCGGCACACTATAAAACGAATCCATTTGGTAAAAATGCGACTCCCGTTTGATGGTGTGCAAACCCTATCTGCGTATAAGTTCGTTTGGCGACAACTTGGAGTTTGCGTTTTTCGGTGCGTGACTTCGGTTGCGCACCTTTTTATATGCTGATGGGGGATATATGAACAAGAACATTCAAGAAAAGATTATAGACATTACCGGTATTGAGCTTATGCCGGGAATCCCTACCGTTTGCCTTGGTAACGGCGAGCAAGGTTTTGAGTGTTGTTGCGACGAGTGCGATTGCTTTTTGCTTTGTTTTCCCGAATTTGCTGTTCAAATCAAAGAAGAAAATATTGCTGAAAGTAAAGATAATACTACAAAACAGTCAAAAAAATGACAGAGAATGTAAAGTGTTCTCTGTCATTTTTGTCAGTAAATAAGATATTCTTTTTAAGTTCAAAACTGTACTTAAGAGTACGCGCCATTGCTTTCGCTCTTTAGTATGCGGTGTTCAATTAATTCCGGCTGTCAGTTTAATAATTAACTCCATATTGTCGGGTTGGATTTTTGCCTCGTGCGCTGCTTTGTTACGCACCTCGGCACCGCACTTCTCGCAGCGATGGATTATGATAAAGCCGCGCCTTGCGTCAGGGAGCGCTCTTACGGGGCGTAGAATTCCGCGGCAGGCGTTCTGTCTGTCACCGGGGTTTATATCGACGTGAAGTGACGATAGGCAAAAGGGGCAGTGGTTGCGCGAGGTGTAGCCAAGCGGAAGCACCTCCTTGCCGCAGGCAAGGCAGGTAAAGCCCGAGTCGTGTTTCTTAAATCTTTTTTCTTCCATAAAGCACCTATTTCCCAACACAGAATTTAGAGAAGATGTCGCTGACAACGTCCTCATTCACCTCACGGGCATCGGAGTCTGTGAGGGCGGCGAGCGCTCTTTCAATATCCGAGGATACGGTGTCCTGCGAGTGACCGCCAAGGAGTGAGATATACGCTTCCGTAACGAACTCTGTGGCGCGTGCGACCTTTGCGTGAAGGCGGGCGGTAAAGAGTATCGGCGACTCGCCCACCTTGATTTTCTCGTCTGTGAAAAGTCGCTCGACACAGCGCGTGATTTCGGATACGGTAGTACCCGTGTCGTGTTTTATAGATACATCAAGCAGAAAATCAACGGTTTTAGCTAGCTCTTTTCGCACACCCTCCCACTCGGGCGATATGCCGAGGTCGGACTTGTTGAAGAGGACTATCCTTGCCGCGCGGCTTTCCGTTATGAGTGCCATTATCTCCCGGTCGGAGTCTGTGGGTGCGTGTGAGGCATCGAATAAAGCGATTAAAAGCTCTGCATCCGCCGCCCTCTCTTTTGCACGGCACACGCCAATTGCCTCAACCTCATCACAGGCTTCGCGAATACCGGCGGTGTCGGTGAGGCGGAGCATAACTCTGCCAAGCGATACGCTCTCGGTGAGCAGGTCGCGCGTCGTTCCTGCGATGCTAGTGACTATAGCAGCCTCTTTGCCAACTAAGAGATTGTAAAGCGAGCTCTTGCCCGCGTTAGGCGAGCCTATTATGACGGCTCTTATACCCTCGCATATAGCCTTACCCGTCTTGTAGGTTGCGATAAGCGAGGAAAGCTCTTCCTTTATATTATATAAAGCCCGGAGAAGCTCCTCGTCCGTGTAATCTCCAAGGTCCTCGTCGGGATAGTCAATGCGGGCGTAGATGGAGCTCATAATTCCGACAAGGCTCTCGCGTATCGCTGCCATGCTGTCGTTTGTTTTTTTGCGCGAAGGCTCGCTTGCAAGGCGAAGCTGCTCGAGGCTCTCTGCCGAGAGAAGTGTGCCTATTGCTTCCGCCTCGGTAAGTGAAAGACGCCCGTTTATAAACGCACGGCGGGTGAACTCGCCTGCCTCGGCACATCTTGCACCGGCGGTAAGGACTGCGCGCAGCACCTCACTCGTTACGAGCACACCGCCGTGACAGGATATCTCCACCGTGTCCTCGCCGGTGTATGAGGCGGGTGCCTTGAAGTAGGTGAGGATGACGTCGTCGAGTGTCTCGCCGTCTGATACGATTTTGCCATAGATTGCCGTGCGAGGCGAAAAACGCGACACGGGTGCGCCGCTTTTGCCCACAAACACGCGCGAGGCAACAGATGCGGCATCCTCGCCCGATATTCTTATAACGGCAACCCCACCCTTGCCGGGTGGGGTTGAGATTGCCGCGATAGTGTCGTAAAGCGCCGACATTACACTTCCTCGGTGGGCTCTGCAGCCTCAGCCTCGTCAGCCTCTTTTGCTTCGCTCTCGGCTATTGCGGTGTCAAGCACGGTGTCAACTGCTTCCTCTTCTTCAAAGATTTCATGAGGCTTCTTATCGGTGAGGAAGATAACTATCTTTCTGTTGTTGTCGGAGCCTATTGAGTTTGTCGAAACACCCTCAATATTCTGAATTTCGGAGTGAATGATTCTGCGCTCGTATGCGCTCATCGGCTCGAGCATAACGCTTCTCTTGTTGCGCAGAGCCTTTGCTGCCATTCTGCGTGCGAGAGCGCGGAGAGTCTCCTCTCTCTTTTTTCTGTAGCCCTCGATGTCAACCGTCACGCGACTCTTATCACGCTCACCCTGAGCGTTCTTTCTCGCGGATGCAAGATTTGCAAGATACTGAAGCGCGTCAAGGGTGTCGCCGTGGTGGCCGATAAGCACCGACGCGTCCTCGCCGACGACGGTAATCCTTCTCGTGCCGTCCTCGCATGAGTAGAGCTCTGCGGTGGCCGAGAGTCCGATATCGGAGAGGAGCTTCTTAACGAAGTCGTATGACATATCCTCACCCTCTGCAACCTCGCGGCGCTCCATCTTGAGCTCTGCCTCGGGGATAACCTCACCCTTAGGCTTCGAGGGGGTAACGCCCGTCATATCGGGAATTTGTCTGTCCTGTCTTGAGCCGCGTCTTCTGCGCTTTCTCTTTGTGCCGCCCTCGGCCTTTTCTGCCGCCGTCTCATTTGCTGCAGTCTCGACGGCTGCTGCCTCCGTGTTTTCACGGCGGGGCTTTTCACGGCGAGGTCTCTCGCGGCGGGGCTGGGTGTCGGGGAGCTCGATATAGGCTCTTACCTTGGCGGGTCTGCTCATAAAGCCGAAGAAGCCCTTAGTGCCCGCGTCTATAATTTCAAACTGTACGTCGTCAAGCTCGCCTGCGCCGAGTGCGGCACGGGCGTTGTCCTTAGCCTCAAGGATATCCTTGCCGGCTGCTGTTATTTCCTTAATCATCAGTAATTCCTCTGTTAGTCCTTAATCTCGGGGGCATCTATTCCACCGGTTGTCTTTTTCGTGTTGCTCTGAGTCTTCACCTCGGGGAGCTCGTCGTAGTCGTCCTCGTCGATATAGTGAAGAGAGCGGTATTTAGGCTGAGATTTAAGAGCCTGTCTCTGCGCCTTTTCTGCGGCCTTTTCAGCCTTTCTCATCTCCTTAAGCTCCTCCTCGGTGTAATGGGGCATAGGCATAACGCGGGAGAGAATAAAGGACTGGAGAATGCCGAGCGCCGACTGGTAAATCCAGTAAAGACCGAGCATGCCGGAGAAGCTGAATGCAATCCAGAGCGTCATAAGCGGCATAACGAGGTCCATAATCTTCATCGAAGCCGCAGCCTGCGCGTCCTGACCTGCAACGGCGCCTGCGTTACCGTTCCACTTGCGAGACAGCCACATCGAAAGCCAGGTGAAAGCCGCAGCAAGCACGGGGATAACCACAAGCCAGCTGATATTCATAATATCGGGGGTGTTGGCAAGGTTAAGACCGAAGAAATCGAAGCTCGGGATAGCCGCGGAGTCAAAGCCTGCGACGCCGTCGAGCTTTGCAAGATTCTCGTTTATGAGCGAGATGAGCTTTATCTCGTCAACACCGGTTGCCGCCTCACCGATAATCTCGCGGATTTTAGTAATGGTTTCCGCGGAGAATTTCGCAATATGCGTAAGGGGGTTTCTGATAATGTCGTAAAGGAAGATAATTACGGGCAGCTGAAGGAGAAGGGGAAGACAGCCGGATAGGGGGCTGTAGCCCTCCTTCTGCTGAAGCTCCATAATTTCCTGCTGCATTTTCTGCATTGTGGGCTGGTCGTTTCTGCCCCTGTACTTCGCCTTGATGAGCTCGATTTTCGGGGTGAGGCGTGCCATTTTAATCTGATTTTTCTGCTGCTTTATCGAAAAGGGCAAAAATAGCAGCTTGAAAAGAAGGGCGTAAAGCAAGAGCGCGAGAGCGTAGCTTCCGCCAAAGAGGCTACTGAACCACGAAAGCATCGAGCCTATCGGGCCGTATAGCCATCCGAATAGCCATTCCATATAAATACCTCAATATTAATTTTCTTTTTGTTCGGTGTCTTCGCTTATAGGGGGTGTGATGCCCTCAGGATTTCTGAAGCCGCGCTCGGGCACGGGGTCGTAGCCTCCGCGCGAGAAGGGGTTGCAGCGAAGTATCCGCCACACCGTAAGTATAAATCCTACGAAAAAGCCGCGCTTTGAAAATGCCTCGAGGGCGTATTCGGAGCAGGTCGGTGTGAACCTGCAGCATGCCGGCTTTATGGGAGAGATAAATTTGCGGTACAGCTTAACGAGCCATATCATAACGTGCTTCATACGCTATGACCCTCTCGGTTTTGTTGAGGTCTCTTCTCGTTTTCATTTTTTTCGTCCGCATACATTGAGAGCCTTCGAAACGCGATATCAAGCTCCCTCTCGATATCATAGCTCTTTAGCTTGGTTGCCGCCGTGCGCGCGGCTATTACAATGAGGAAGCCTACCTTGAGCCTATGCTTTTTTTCAAGCGCCCGAAGTCCCTCGCGCATAATACGGCGCGTGCGGCTCCTTACCACCGCACCTCCAAGCTTCGTTGAGGTGGTGAGACCTATGCGGTTCACCGTTTTCTTCTCCGGGTGCGCCTTAGCAAGCACCCGTGCCCTGTAGTCGGGCAGAACGTAAACTGCGAGAGCCGACGTCACCGCTCTCTTGCCCTTCGTGTAAGCCTTGGAATAGAGATGGTTTTCGCAAATTGCTCTGAACTTCATCTCATAGCTCCTTTTTTCTTTTTGTAGTTCAAAGCCCCCGATACCTTTACGTCGGCTATCGGAGGCTTGCTTGTCATTTGTGACTTATCAGTAGGTGAGTCTTGCTCTACCCTTGGCGCGTCTTCTCTTAAGAACCTTTCTGCCGTTAGCGGTTGCCATTCTTTTTCTGAAGCCGTGCTCCTTTTTTCTCTGTCTTTTCTTGGGCTGATATGTTCTTTTCATGTTGCACCTCCTTTGAAAATATTCTAACGTCTAAGGCAAGTGTATTGCCCACAAGTTGCGTTTTCACACGAAAGCAGAGTATATTATAGCCTATTTTATCTATTTTGTCAATAGTAAAGTTAAAAATTATTTTATTTTATCATAAATGAAGAGCGGAAAGTGGCGGCTACGGCTTGACAAGCGCCGCCTTTTCTGCTAAAATAAGATGTAATGCCATGCGGTAAATTTTCCTCGGGAGGTGCACCTTGTATTCAGTTGGACTTACGACGCTCGGCTGTAAGGTGTCGCAGTATGAGACCGAGGCGGTAGCCGAGGCACTTTCGGCACGGGGTTTTCTTGTAAAGGATTTCATCCAGCCCTGTGACGTATACGTTATAAACACCTGTACCGTTACCGCCGAGGCTGACGCAAAGTCGCGCAAGGCGATAAGGCGTGCGAGAAGACAGAACCCCGAAGCGAAAATACTCGTTATGGGCTGCTACTCCGAGAGGGCGGCGAATATGTGTACTGATGCCGGTGCCGATTATGCCGTCGGTACTGTGGGTAAGCTGCGGATTGTAGAGGCGGCGGAGCGGCTGCTCTCGGGCGAGGTGCTACCCCGTGTAGAGATTTTGCCGCTTGAAAATGCTGATTTTGAGGCTATGACGGTCCTGCGCGCACCGAGGAGCCGTGCCTACGTTAAAATAGAGGACGGCTGTGACTCGCGCTGCTCATACTGTGCTATCGCTCCCGCTCGCGGCGGCGTTCGCTCAAAGCCTATGCGTGAGGTTATCTCCGAGGTTGAGGGGCTTGGCAAAAGCGGTGTTTCGGAGGTTGTCTTAACCGGAATTGAGGTTGCCGCCTACGGCAAGGATTTAGGGTACGGGTACACACTTGGCGACCTTATAGTAGAGCTTGACAGGCGCGAGAGCGTCGGGAGGATAAGGCTTGGCTCTATGGCGCCCGAGCTTGTGTGCGACAGCTTTATAGAAAAAGCCTTTTCTACGAAAATAATGGTGCCTCACCTGCATCTTTCCTTGCAGTCCGGCTCTGACAGGGTTCTTCGTCTTATGAGACGCAGATACAATATGGGTACGGTATTTTCTGCGGTGGATAAGCTGCGTCGGGCGGTGCCGAAAATTGAGTTTACCGCCGACCTGATGGTTGGATTTCCCGGAGAGTGTGAGGAGGATTATATTCTCACCGAGGAGGCGGTAAAAAGGATTGACCTTCTTGACGCTCACGTTTTCGCCTATTCGCGACGCGAGGGTACATCGGCTGCTGATTTTGAGAGTCAGGTGCCCGAGCAGATAAAGCACGAGAGGAGCGAGCGTCTTAGCCGTCTTGTGCGTTCTTTGCGCGACGGGCGGCTTGGTAGGGCGGTAGCGCTTGGTGCAGCCTTGCCCGTTATATGCGAGAGCGTGTCGGAGGGGAGAGCTACAGGGCACTCCGACTCCTATATGGAGGTTATGTTCGATGGCTCTGAGGAGCTTGTCGGGCGGGAGATTTTGGTAAAACCTCTTTCTGTGTGTGACGGAAACATAGTTGGAAAAAACATTAAAATGTAAATAATTATTTGAATTTTGGAGATAGAACAATGGAAAACAGCAAAAAGACAATGGAAAAAATCGTTGCCCTCTGTAAGAACCGCGGTTTCATTTATCCCGGCTCTGAAATTTACGGCGGTCTCGCAAACTCTTGGGACTACGGCCCTCTTGGCGTTGAGTTTAAGAACAACGTAAAGCGCGCGTGGTGGAAGAAATTTGTACAGGAGTCACGCTATAACGTAGGCCTTGATTCGGGTATTATTATGAATCCTGAGGCTTGGGTTGCCTCCGGCCACGTCGGTGGATTTTCCGATCCTCTTATGGACTGCAAGGGTTGTAAGGCGCGTCACAGAGCCGACAAGCTCATTGAGGAGTACGCCTTCGAGAACGGTACGGACGATAACCCTGCCGCTTGGTCCTTTGAGGAGATGGCGGCGTTCATTAAGGAAAAGGGCATAGCCTGCCCCGAGTGCGGCGGCACAGACTTTACCGATATCAAGAAGTTTAATCTTATGTTTAAGACCTTTATAGGTGTTACCGAGGATTCGACTAATACCGTGTATCTCCGTCCCGAGACTGCACAGGGCATTTTCGTAAACTTCCCCTCGGTCCAGCGCTCCGCAAGACGTAAGCTGCCCTTCGGTGTTTGCCAGATTGGTAAGTCCTTCCGTAACGAGATTACCCCCGGTAACTTCGTATTCAGAACCCGTGAGTTCGAGCAGATGGAGCTTGAGTTCTTCTGCAAGCCCGGCACCGACCTTGAGTGGTTTAATTATTGGAAGAATTTTTGTCACAAGTGGCTGCTTGACCTCGGTATGCGTGACGAGAACCTTCGTCTTCGTGACCACGATAAAGACGAGCTTTCCTTCTATTCTAAGGCGACGACCGACTTCGAGTTCCTCTTCCCGTTCGGCTGGGGCGAGCTTTGGGGCGTGGCTGACAGAACCGACTATGACCTCTCCCAGCATCAGAACCACTCGGGTAAGGACCTCACATACTTTGACCAGGAGACCGGCGAGCACTACGTGCCTTACGTTGTTGAGCCCTCGCTTGGCGCTGACAGAGTTGCGCTTGCATTCCTCGTTGACGCGTATGACGAGGAGGAGCTTGCGGCAGGCGACGTAAGAGTGGTGCTTCATCTTCACCCGGCTCTTGCGCCCGTTAAGGCGGCAGTGCTTCCTCTCTCGAAGAAGCTCTCCGAAAAGGCGCTCGAGCTTTACGACGAGCTTGCCAAGGAGTTCCCCGTAGACTTTGACGAGACCGGCTCTATCGGTAAGAGATATCGCCGTGAGGACGAGATAGGCACGCCCTTCTCTATCACCTACGACTTTGATACCGAGTCTGACGGCTGCGTTACCGTGCGCGACAGAGACACCATGGAGCAGGTGAGAATTCCTCTTTCTGAGGTTAAGTCCTATATCGCGGAAAGAATTAAGTTCTAAATCCCTGTAAGTCACTACCCGTGTAGAGTTTTTCACACCTCGGAGGCGCTATGATACCCGAAAAGATTGCATCTTTCAGAATAAATCACGATACTCTCACCGAGGGTATATACGTGTCGCGCATTGACGGCGATGTTACTACTTACGACCTGAGGACGAGAGTTCCTAACGCCGGCGAATATATGGACAACCTAACTATGCATTCGGTAGAGCATATGCTGGCTACTTATCTTCGCTCGGGAGCTCTTTCAAGTAGTATTATCTACTTTGGTCCTATGGGGTGTCAGACAGGCTTTTATTTACTCGTAAGAGACGCCGATAACGCTGCGGTGCTTTCTGCCGTCATCGAGGCTCTCAGACTTACCGTCACCCACGAGGGTGAGATTTTCGGCAAGGCGAGAGTCGAGTGCGGCAACTATGAAAACCTTGATATTTCAGCCGCAAAGCGCGAGTGTGAGAGGTATCTTTCCATCCTGACCTCACACGAGTGGGATTTTAAATATAAAGAATAATTTTTGGAGTTTGTATGATTGACGTTGGAATTATCGGCGCTATGGCGCCCGAGGTCGAGGAGCTTATCTCGCTCCTTGAGGACCGCCGCACCGCAAGAGTGTCGGGCGTTGATTATCACGAGGGCTTTCTTGACGGAAAGCACGTGGTCGTTGCACAGTGCGGAATTGGCAAGGTGTTTGCCGCAACCTCGTGCGAGGCTATGATTTTGCGATACTCCCCCAGACTTATCGTGAATACCGGTGTTGCCGGCGCACTTGCAAAGGGTATTTGCCCCGGAGATACGGTAATCGCCGACAGGCTTTGCCAGCACGATATGGATACAACGTCGGCAGGCGACCCGAAAGGACTGATTTCCGGCACTGGCAAGATTTATTTTGACACCGATGCTCGCGCGGTGAAGATACTCACCGAGGAAGCGGAGAAGATGGGGCAGAAGGCCCTTGTCGGCATTATTGCCTCGGGCGACCAGTTTATCGCAAGTACCACCGAGCGCGAGAGGATTATCCGTGAGTTTTCCGCCTCCGCCTGTGAGATGGAGGGTGGAGCTATTGCGCAGGTTTGCTATCTTAACTCGACCCCGTGCGTCGTTATTCGCGCAATTTCCGACTCAGCAGACGGTGAGGCAAGCGTTGATTACCCAACCTTTTTAGCCGAAGCGGCAAAGAAGTCGGCGACACTCACGAGAGCGCTTGTCAGAAGATATTAACATAAAAAGCCACGGAGTGCCGTGGCTTTTTATGTTATTTATTTAAGATCTCGATTTCCTTTACAACTTCGACGGTTCTTTCACCGCAGCTTCTACATTCAATGACAACGGCATAAGTGGTAGTTTCAACCAGACGCCACGGATTGGAGCTTCTATCTATATGTTCCTCCGAGCTTAACTTCTTGCGGTAAAGCTCGCGACGGGAAAGGAGTGTTTCGCAAGTGCCGCAGTTTTTTCTATTAACTTGAAGCGGGAATAGGAACGACCCGACTACAAAGCCGGCAAAAGCACCGATAATTGTGCCGAAAAGATACACGGTTCCCACAAAACCCGTTGCGATTCCAACAATAAGCGTGAAAACAAGTCCGGAAATTACTATAGTGAGCGCAAAGGCGAGATTGACGAATTTGTGAGTCGCAAGCCATATGAGCTTTTTGACTTGTGTCTTTTCGGGGATCTTGCGAGCTGCATTGTGCTCCTCTATTCTCTCAAGCGTGTAGTCCTCGCAGCCACTCTCCTCTGCAATAATATGCGAGAGCCTTATCTGCTCCTCGCGCGAGATACTGTTTTTTGCAGTTCCTTTTTGATTTTTTGTCATCTGTGCCATTTTTAGTCTTCCTTTTGTTTTTATTGCTGCTTATCAGCAGTAAAAACAGTATAACACATTTGTATTCAATTGTCAACATATGTATTCAAAAAACTCTTCAGGAAATAATACAATAGTATTATAAGGAGGGTTTTATATGCTTGATGCGGTTATTGTAGGACGGGTTATACAGGAATACAGAGAAAAAAGAGGACTTTCACAGGAGGTTGTCAGCGGACTTGCCGGAATTGGACGTACGCATCTCAGCGCTATTGAGAGAGGCTTGCGCAAGCCGACACTTGAAACCTTTTTCAGAATAGCGGAGGCTCTGAATATTGTGCCGAGCGAGCTCATGAGAAAAATAGAAGCCGTCAACTAAAATGAAAAAGCAGTCACACAAGGTTTATTACTGTGTAGCTGCTCTTTTTATTATAATAGCCGATGGCGGTGTTTTTATTTTTCATCTCCCGCCTTCCAGAAGGCGTCGAGCTCTTCCTTTAGCTCCTTTGGATTTCCTATAAAATGCACGCCCGACCAAAGAGTCGGCAGACTTCTTTTATAAATCGGGTCGCGGAAGCGGTCGTCGATAAGAACTATAACGCCCCTGTCATCCTCGCGCCTGATAACTCTGCCGGCCGCCTGAAAGACTCGGTTCATTCCGGGGTAGAGGTAGGCGTATTCCTTGCCCATCTCATACTTATCCTGATAGTAAGCTGCGATGGCCTCGCGCTCGTAGGAAAGTTGAGGAATACCAATGCCGACGACAACCGCTCCTATGAGCTTATCACCCACGAGGTCAATACCTTCGGCAAAAATACCGCCCATAACGCAAAAGGCTAAGAGATACGAGCCGTCGGGTGCGTCGAGAGCTTTAAGAAATTCCTCGCGCTCCGCGTATGACATATTACGCCTTTGTACGAGTGTGCGCAGCTTAGGATATTTTGCCTTGAAGGCTCTTGCGAGTGTGTCGGAGTAGGCAAACGAGGGAGAGAAAACTATGTAGTTCCCCCGTCTTGCCGACACCGTCGCTGCTATAACGCGCAGGGCCGCGAGGGTAGTCTCCTCTCGCTCGGAAAAACGGGTGCTGACGCTGTCGACTATAGACACCGACAGCTGAGATTTATCAAAAGGCGAGTCGGCAACGACGGTATCGTCACTCCTGTCACCGCCAAGAACCGATTTATAGTATTCGATAGGCGAGAGTGTTGCGGAGAAAAGTACAGCACCGCCCACATGCGAAAGTCTGTCGGAAAGGACTATACCCGTGTCAAGACAGAATAGACGCACTGTGAGCTCTCCGTCCTCAAAAAAGATGAACATCTCGTACCCCGTGTCGAATTTTTCGAGAATTTTCTGAAAATGAGAGAGGTCGTAGCAAAGCTCGCGCAGGAGTCGGACTCGCTCGCCACGCTCGTTATCCGAGGCTGACAGTGTGTCAAAGAGCTCGCGCTCTGTCGCCATTAATAGCGCGTCGGCGAGTGTATAGAGCCTTGGCGGAACCTCACGAGTGTGGGCAGCACCCTCGTGTTTTCCCCCACCCGTGTCACGAATTTCATCCTTAACGTAAGGAAAGAGGGTGTCAATGAGTGCGACTTTCGCTTCTTCTATGACGGTGCGAAGTGCTGAGTGCTCGCCAAGGACATTTAAAAGAGGCGTGTCCGAAAGCTCTTTTGTAGAAAGAGATGCGGAGTACATCTCTCTTGCCCGTTCCGCAAGGTTGTGCGCCTCGTCAACGAGGACTGCAAAGCGCTCACCCGTGTCAAAAAAACGGCGGATATAAACCTGCGGGTCAAAAAGATAATTCTCGTCGCATATCACCGCGTCGCAAAGCTCTGCGTATGTGAGCGACAGCTCGTAGGGGCACACCTTGTATTCTCTTGCTACGCACCTGACGTCCTCGCCCCTGACAACCGCCTTGTCAAAATTATACAGTGCAAGAGCTGCCTCGGGCAGATGGGTCAGCTTAGCATTCGAGCAAAGCCTTTTGTCCTCACGGCATACACCGCCGCCAATACAAATTCTTTCCTTTGCCGTGATAATAATAGAGCGCAGCCTAACGCCCTGCGCGGAGAATAGAGCAAGGCAATCTGCCGCCGCCTCGGCAATCGTTGATTTTGGTGTCAGATAAAAAATCTTGTCGTACTTTTCGTCACCGACAGCTCGCAGTGCAGGGTAGAGCGCCGCAACGGTTTTACCCGTACCGGTCGGAGCCTCGGCAAAGAGTCTGCCGTGTCTTGAGAGTGCGCGGTATGCCGCGTGGATAAACGTGCGCTGACCGTCACGAATTTTCGGGTACGGAAAACGCATATTCTTAATAGACGGGAGTCTTACCGTCACGCGCTCGACCTCCGGCTTGCCGAATGTTAAGAGTGCTGCGGCACATTTTTTCCAGAATGCAGAGAGCTTCGTCTTTTCAATTGTTTCCTCCGCCGTGTCTACCTCACCGCTCCTCGTATTTACGTAGTGTAGCATTACGTGAGTGCTTTCAAAACCGTATACTGTGCGCAGCGCCTCGGATAAAATGAAGGCTCTGCCGCGTAAAAGCTCGGTCTCCTCACGGCGCGGGCGCGAAGGGCTCTCTACGGATAAGTAGAGGTCGAATTTTGCTACACGGGTGGCGATATCAAAGTAGAAGTTGTACACCGCGCCGATAAGGGTGAAGTCCCAACTGCCGACGGTAAAATCATAATTTATATATTCGGGCTCACCCTCAATGAGTGCTCTTATAACAGCGGGCGGCCCTTTGTCTACACTATCCTCGGAGAGTGCTGCCGCAACACCGCGGCGGGCAATGGAGACGAGCTCGGTGTCGGTTACGAGTATTCGGTTTTTTTTGCTGTCGTAACGCATAGAGCTCTCCTTCCAAAAACATATAATTGATTATAGCACGCCTTGCTGTAATTTGTCAAGACGGCAGAAGAGCTGCCGTCTTTTTATTTATGGCGTATTTGCGAGATACGCTTCGAGTATCCTTGTCTTAACCTCGCACCAGGCTGTGCGGGTATGGCGGGCAAAAATATATCCGGCCCGATAGCCTCGAAGTCCTGCAAGCGGCAGCGAGGAGAGCTTGAAAATGCCGTCTATAACGGCCGAGGCGGTAAGCCCGTCCTTTGCAGAGAGGGCCAGCGAGACGGTGAAGAGCATGCATATGCTTGTGGGGATAAGCCTTATAAAGAGACCTGCGAGCTTGTGTCGCTCGGGGTTTTCGAGCTCGCTTTGAGAGCTGTTCTCAACACCTGAAAGCAGTATCTTTGGCGTAAGCGGCGCGGCGCGCTGCCGCTTTGCTCTTTTCAGCACCGATTTTTCTGCACGGGGGTAGGCTTTTCCGGATAAAAAGGCTTGAAAATCCTCCTCGGTAAGTCCCCCTGCGGCAAGTATCGTCTTTTTTCGAAAGAGAAGCTCCTTTGCGGAATAATCGGCGAGAAACTCACGGAGAGAGGCTATTTCATCGGGCTTTATCTTGGCCTTAACCTCTTCATACCGTGTGTATACTGCGCGAGCCTCTTCACACGACTCTCCTGCTCGCTCACCAACGTCTTCAAGTGAAAAATACATAAGATATGTTGAAACGAGCAGAACGAGTAGGGTGGAGGTGTAGCTTGCTGTGCCCACAGAGGCAAAGGTGACGTCGGCAAAAATTACCGTCGCAGAGAGAATAACCGTTAACGCGGCGACGATTTTTGAGCCGCACTCGGCAATAAAGGAGGCGGCGCGACGCTCGGTCAGGAGTCCGTCAAGGGTGGGGGTGTTTTTATCCGTCGTCATCACCGCCCTTTGCTATTTTAAAGATTAGAGCACCGGCAAGATTGCCGACAGCACCGAAAAAGGAGATTACTGTCATCTCGTCGGCTATTTCGCGAAGAAGAAAGAAGATAATGAAGATTATGCTCCACATAACGTAGCTTGCCGCTGAGCGAATTTTAGCGGTAATCAGCTTCATTAGGGGGATTGCCGAAAGAGTTAACAAAAGCACCGCTCCGCCCGATAAAAGCGCAAAACCTCCGCGAACCTGCCAAAGAGGAAAATAATAAAGTGTCGCGAGCGCCGGCGGCAAAATGCAAAGCGAAAGAGCAAGAATATGTAAAGCAAACCTTACAAAAGTGCTGTTATTTTGTGCTTTCATCGCAGAGCTTCAGCTCCTCTCTCATCGCTCCTATTCTTTCGCCAATCTCGTCCTTCTTGTATTGCGGAAGAGCCGAAGACATGAAAATATCGTAGAGCATATCAACCTGCGAGAGCATAATGGTTTTGTAGGCCGCTCGCTCGTCGCGACTCTCCTTTACTGCCTTTAGCTCGGATTCTACTCGCTCAAGGGAGCCTGCAACGTCGTCAATTACGCCCCCCGAGTATTCAAGCATACTGTCTATCGTCTCGGTTTTCTTTTTTATGAGGAGTAATGCTTCCTCCGTCTTGTCGGATGCTGCTCCGAGTGCCGTGCTTACGTTACCGAGCGCGCTTCTCAGTGCCGGCAGCATGCCCCGCTTGTAAAAGTGAGCAACGATAAGAGTTCCTAAAAAGGCGAGCGCGGAGAATATCTCTCCGGAGTAGTTGCATATCAGCTGAAATATCACCTCGAAGGGATTCTCACCTGCGTTGTCTATGTTCTCGTCCGTATCATTTACCTCACCACCCGTGTCGAGATTTTTGGAGCTGGAGTCGGTATCCGTGTAGCTGTTTTCTGTATCCTCAGATGCGTTTTCCGCGCTCTCGCTTGCAAAAGCGTTGAGACCGAGCGATGCCACGAGTGCGACGGTAGCTATCAGAAGAAAAAATTTTTTTATAAATTTCAATGTGTACCATTCCTTTCTCTACGGCTTAAAAAAGCAGCTTGCCGTAGACTGTTTCTTTAATTTTCTTTGCCTCAGCAATAAGTGCCTCGATTTCCTTACTCATTTCATGCAGCTCGCGTGAGAGAGCCCTTATATATTCGTCGTCATATGGCTTCGGGCTTACCGTCTCTCCGTCGAAAACGAGGCAGGGCAGCAGCCACCTTTTATTTTTTGAGATGAGCTCGGGGGAAAAGTCGCCTACGGGTAGCTCAGAGATAGGTATCGAAACTCGACCGTCCGTGACCTCGTAGGCTCTGTCGCCCACCGTAACATATCCCGTAAGTGAAGGCGAGAAAAGAAATACGGGGTCGCCCGAAATGGGGAGAAACAGCGAGGTTTCGGCATATCCGTCAAAAAGCTCAAATACGAATTTAGCCATTTTCCGCCTCCTCTACCGATGCGCCAAGTCTTGTAAGCGCTGCCTTGATTTTCGCTATGACGAGGGCTAGAGATTCGCCGCCTACGGTGAGCCTTGCCGCGAGCGTGCCGTCGTTTACGTCGGAAAAGAGGTCGGAAAGCGTATGCCCCTCCTCAAGTCCCGTGGGAATTGCGCCGGCAAGGGAGTTTTTTCCCTCGGCTGTTATATCGTCAACAAGGTCGTTTATGCGCGAATTTACGAAAAGGGGTAGCAGGTCAAACGCAGTCTTAAGCTCGTCTGCACTGTATCCACCGCCACCAAGCTCTATTGGCGCCGTCGGTCTTGTTGGCAGAGATTTGACCTTGTAGCTGTCAAGCTCCGAGGAGAAAATCTTTTTAGTTTTCATTTGTGTATTCCTTTCTTGTTTTTTTGCGGGGGTCTTGCAAGCAAGAGCCCCGCGGTTTTTTTGCTAAAACGCAAAAAGTGGGTACCCGTGCGCTAATATTTAAATTTTTGGGGTACGCTTTTCGCTTTTTTGCGGGTTGATTTCTCTTTTACCTTTTTATGTTGCCGGCCGTTTTGTAGCAAAGCGACAGTGCCTTGATTTTGAGCGGCGAGCGGTGTTGTTCTGAGTCGAGGTGCACTCCGTGCTTTATCCACGGCACTCGCTCCTCCGGCAAGATGTAGGCTTCGCTGCCGTCCGATGCCAGAGAAAGAAGCGAGAAATCAAGGAGTGAAAAATCAAAAGTGCCTGTAACAAGCAGTATCCTCTCCGACGGCTCTCCGTCGCGCACTGCCGTGTAGGATGCTGCCGCCGTGCCGTCTGCCGACACGGTTATCACCGTACCGAATGGCGAGGTGAGCTTATAGCCTGTGATGTCATCGCAATAGTCGTCTTCTACCGCGAGAGAGTAGCTTATTCTGTGGCCTGCAAAGTCGTAGAAGTCGGGGTGAATTTTATCTCCCATTGCAGCCTTGTAAGCCTCTTCGTCAAAGCCGTAGCCTTCCCTTATTCTTTCCGGTGCTACACCTCGCAAATCGTTATTAAACAGGTATACGTCGCCCGAGCCGGTGCCGAAATAGAGCCGCTTGCCTATTGAAACGGCATGACTTGCAGGGTTAAAAATACCGCCCGACAGCTCCTCTGTCGGCATAACCGCTACCTCAATGCCGTCATCTATGACGTAGTAAAGCACTTCGCCGTATTCCGTTGTTCGACTCATAACTCTTCCGTACGCGACCTCACCGCGCTTCTCTGACACGGCAAGCTCCGGGTGTGCAATATCTGCGTAAACATATACCGGTGTCGAGTTTTTCCAGCTTCCGATGTCGGAAAGGGGGTATAATCTGTAGCCGCCATCAGTGCTTCTTTTTTCAACGAGTATAACCTTTTTGCCGAGAGAGAGGAATAAATACCCCTGCCACTCAACAGAAAATATACTCTCGCTTGACTGTAGCTCGGCCCCAAGTTGCTCCGATACGCAGACGAGACTCTTTGATGCTCCGGACTTGTAAAGCCTATCTCCTGAAACAAAGAGCGGCTCTCCGAAAAGCGCACAAGCATGAGCTACTCCGCCGTCGACTCCGTAGGAGCGTGTCCTTTCATAGCGGGTTGAGCGCGGCGAGATTATCGACTTGCCTCTGCCGTAATAGAGCACGGAGCCCTCGCCCGACTCGCCGGATTTAGTTACTATAAGCGAGTCGCCGGTCGATAGTATTGAGCTTACGGGATAGGAGCTGCCGGTGCTTATGAAGTCGTACGAGCCGAAGTAGCGAGGGGTGATTTCTCCGTCGCGCGTTTCGGATGAGTAGAATACCACGCCGGGCAGCGCGGGGTTGCCTGAGAGAAATACGCGCCCGTCAAACACTGTGGAAAGAGTGCAGCCGAAAATCGCCGTCTCGGGAGAAATTTTGTTTTTGTAAAGAGCAACAAGGTCGCCGCCAAGCTCGCCCTGCATACCGGCTTCTACCATCTCGACTCCGTATATTCTTACTAGCTTTCCTTCAAGGTCGGATTTGTAATCAAGCTCTATGCGTACCTCGTTCGAGCCGGACAAGGTAAAGGGCTGTGAAACCCCGTCAATGTAGACCTGTGTAGGTCTAAACCCGTACCCGTGTGTCGAAAACGCGGCGGTGACGGTGGTGTAGGTTACGTTATACACTATTGTTTTTGTCGAGAAGGACGCGCTACCCTCTATCGCTTCAAGCTGTGCCGAGTCGCCCTCGTAGGCGACACTGCTAAGCTCGGGACAGTTAGCAAAGACACCGGCGCCGATTTTTGAAAGACCTAATCCGAGTCTTACGTAATTGAGGCTCGCCTCGCTCGCAAAGGCGTATTTACCGATTTCCTCAAGGCTTGTGGGTAAAATTGCCCGCCTGAGATTTTTACAGCCTCGCACGGCGTTGTCGCCGATTTTGATAACACCCTCGCTGACTGTGAGCTCAGTCGCAAGCGAGCCCTCAAGTGCGTATGGCAGTATCTCGGTCACGGCATATCTCACACCGCCAATATACTTGTAAGAGGGTACGAAAAGGGCCTCGGTCTTCGTTTTGTCGACTCCCGACACGGCGCACTCGCGTCCTACGCGGCTTGTTATTGAGTATAATAGGTGCGGTGAGCCGTAGGCAAACTCCTCGGCTGTTGCCACCTCGTATTCTTGATACGAGTTCTTCGTTAGAAGGTTGCGCTCCTCGTAGAAGAGTCCGTTCTTGTAGGTTGTGGGAATGTAAGGGTCTGTGGCAACGTTATTTACGCTGCCGTCGGAGCGGAGCTCAAGAATTTTGTCTCCGTCAATAATATAGAGACTATCTCCGAGTGTAAAGCCTGTTGAGGCGTTGCTCGAAAGGGTGGTTATTTCTTCGAGCTCGTCATCCTTACCTACCTCTTTTCTGTATAGTCCTCTGCCTGCGTGAATAATTAAATAATCGACACCCGTGTCGAGCTTTTGGCGGTATAGACCGTGAATTTCAGCACCTAGCGATGCTATCTGACGAAAGCCGGGCACAGTCTCTATTCCGCCATACTCCGAGTCGTGATCGACGTACATATTGACAAGCTCCGAGAGGTCGCCTCCGATGCCGTATAGGTCGTAGGTACGGGTGAAATCCAGGCCCCGTGCTGTGTTTTTCCGTGATTTCGCCATTACGCCCACCTGCTTTTACAGTAGTAGAGCTCAGCAGGAGCAACCCGCACGGGCGATGGGAGCAATGCGAGCATATCGCGGTAGCTGCTAAGGCACTGTGCCGAGGCCTCTGCATCCTCTCTCGCGGTAAAATACGCTCCGACAAGCGGGGCTAAAAGGAGTGCATGCTCCATCGGCAAATCGAGCGTTTCGCCCTCTTCAACGACAGGAGAGGTTGGACGTCTGAAGTAGCTGAAGCATACCTCGCCGGTATACTCCTCCGGCAGATAAATGACGCTTCCGACCACACGCATGCCGTCTATTTTTTTGCCCGCTCTGTCGGTGGGCGTCGAGGATAGCGAGAGAAAATCACCAATGAGCTCTGTGAGCTCGTAACGGCACTCTCCGGAGCCGTCGGGTAATTTATCCTCGTTTGCGGGGGCGGGGTAGTCCGATAGATTAAATACGACGAATGAATATTCACCGAAAAATTCGAGCGAGCCGCCTCCTACGGTGCGACCTGTGAAAAACTCACCGTCGGTGTCAAAGGAGTATCGTCTCTCTCCGCGCCTGTCTCGCACAAGAAAGCCTCCCTTGCCAGAAACCTCAAAGGCATAAGCACCACCGGTTACGGCAAAGCGCTCAACCTGCCCCGAGACGTGGGGCAAAATCTTCACACGGGTAAGGGGCTTTCTTCCAACGGCAAGGATTTTACCGTTCGCCTCGCACCCCGTGTCGCGGAAAACTGTGTATAGCGCACGCCTTATAGCACCAAAGGAGCGCGAGTCCGGCGCGATGCGAGAGATGCCGAGCATGGCCGCCGCATCTGATAAAACTTCCTTAACCGTCATAAGATTAATCCATGTAGGTGTAGTCTTCGGACTCTTCGTACATGTCCTCTGCGTAGAGCATGTGCTTGTACGTACCAAATCCAACGCCGAAGCGGCATATGCCGTGCCATACGTAATTGTCGGTATGGGGGTCTATCCAGTTCGTCACAGTGAGGGGCACGCGGTTAAAGAACATGTTACCGCCAAGGTTTTTGTTTGCCTCGGAGGACATCATAATAAATGCGGGATTGTTTGCTATCCACTGAGGAAGAACGATGATGTTCCATCTGCCGTAGTTGAGGTTTACGTCGTTTAAGTTCGTGTTGACCTTGCCCTCGGAGTAGCAGATTCTCTTGATAAGCGCCTCTGCCTTCGGCTGATTGGCAGGAAGAATGATGGTGTCTGCTTCGTAGCCCATCGCCTCGCCGTTCTCGTCGGGGGCCTTTCTTATATGTGCTGCAAGGTAGTTAATTCTTTCTTCGAGGAGGTCGATGTCAAGGATTCTGTTGCTCTCGATGCCGGTCTGGAAAATATTGCCGGAGAATTTGTTCGAGAAGATACCGCTTGAGGTGCCGGTGGTGCCCCAGCGGTGCTTGTTGTTGAAAACCGAAAGACCGTCGGGTGAGGTAAGGTCAAGCTCTGCGCCGTTGTAGGTGAAGGTCGGCTGATATGCACGAGTGATAGCGTAGGCCGCAATATTGTTCATCGTACGGTAGTAGGCTCTGGTGAAATTCTCAATTCTGCGCTTTGCACTGGTTGCAATGCCGTAGCCCGCGTCCTCCATCATCTCCGCGGAGATATTGAACTCCTTCATGTACTGAATGTGCTCAACGAATTTCGAGGTGAGCTTTCTTATGTTATCCTGCTCTGCGGCAGCACCCTCCTCGGCAGGCTTAAAGAGATTGAACTCGGTTTCGGTTACGAGAGTTTCGCCGAAGCGGTTGGACTTTTCAACGTTAAAGAGCCTGTCAAGAACGTAATTCTTTCTTGCCTGAATGTTGCTCTCGTTTTCGATTATCATCTTGATGGGTGCCTCAAGGCTTGCTGCCTGAGGGATAAGACCTGTTGCTTTTGTGTAAACTATCATTTTTTAGTTTAATCCTTTCGTTAATGGTAAATTGTTTATTTTTGTAAAGTAATATTTGCTTAATTTGGCTTTTAAACCCTTGTTACTTTCTTGTATAGTGCTTCAATTTCGCTGTCTGAGAGGTTTTCAAATAGCTCTCGTGCTATCTTAAGCTCCTTGTGCGGCA
Organism: Eubacteriales bacterium; assembly: GCA_045576815.1. Classification (GTDB taxonomy): domain Bacteria; phylum Bacillota; class Clostridia; order Oscillospirales; family CAG-272; genus UBA1740. Next base: position 25,545 of record JAZNHD010000065.1, on the reverse strand, counting down.
TGGTAGGACTGAGTCTTCGCACAGCACTCGGTGCCGCGGGAGTGAGATGTGCGCGCGCACTCCTCTCCTTAATCTGCTTAGGCCTTGTGGCAAGATATGCCTCTCGCGGTGAAAGGCCGAGCTCGCGCAGCTCGCCGTAGCGAAGAGCACCGTCAATCTCGGAGATAGAGCCGACCCCCGAAAGCTCTCCGAACTCTCTTGACAGCTCGTCAAGGTCGGACTCTAACGTATCCTCTGTCTCTGACGCCTCCACCTCGACTTCTGATACCTCGGGGGGCGTGTCGAGAAATTCAGCTTCTTCTATGCCCTCGCAGTTCGCTGTGTTCACCTCGGCTTCGAGCTCTGCCTCGGTAGCCGTGTCAAATATTTCACTTGTTTGCATCGTCATTCTCCTTTTCTATTTTCATTCTGAAGTATTCCACCATCTCGCGTGCAAACGGATAGTGCGCTCGCTCCTGACACTGCCAGTAGCGCAAGAGCGTTATGGGACTCGTCTTGTCACCGAGCGTGCCGGACTCAAGATTTAAGAGGTTTTTCTCCCAGAGCATTTCTCGGGAGTATTCCGTGCCGCCGTTGAGGTCAACCGAGAACAGATAGTCGTCGGAGAAGCGGCGACCCTCGCCCTCCCCCTCAATGAAGTCGTAGCGGCAGAACTCGTCGAGATGCACTCTGCCGTATTCGTCTCGGTAGGAAAGCTCGCGTGCTGTGTCAGCAAAGGCAAGATAGTGCAAAAACACAAGCCTGTATAGCTTTGCGTATGCCTGATGCTTCATTCGGCGCTTTGAGGCAAGCCTGCCCTCTGCCTGCGAGATGCGCAGAGCCCTTGCGTAGCCGGACTCGTTTTTCGCCTCAATGCCTTGGTGCGCGTCGGATATGCCGATAATGCGCCTTGCCTGCTCGTAGAGTCGGTCGGCTTCCTCGATGTCCTGTGATACGTCTGGTGTTGTATCCACCTTTCCGTAGCGGTCGAGGCTGTCGCCGGGCTTCATTCTTATAATTTCGCCAAACACCGAGCCCGTCGGGGTGACGGTTGCATCCTCGGGAATAACAGGGGTGACACCCGAGCGCAGCAGCTTTTTTAAAATTCTCGACTCAATCTTGTTTATAGCCTGCTGCTGCGGTCGTATCATAGCGCAGTCGGACTGACCGAGAAGTGACGGCTCAGCGCTTGTGTTTTTGCGGATTACGATGGGGAACTCGCGGGGCGTGTAGTAAAAAACCTCACCGTCCCCGACCTTTTCGGTGAGGATAAGCTCCTCCTTCGGCATAGGATTTTTGCAGCTGCAGGGTAAGGGCTCACCGCAGCTTTTGCAATAGCCGACGCGGCGGCTAAAGTAGCGCGGAATGTCCGAGAGGCAAACACCGCCCGAGAATACAATCCTGCCGACCTCTCCGTCATCGTCGCGGTAAAAGCCTACGACAAGTCTTACAACCTCGTCCTCGTCACACTCTCCGAGGGTGGCGTCACACTCAAGCGAGCCGATATCTGCATTGCTTATTCCGTAGCGGCGGCATATCTCCGAGACGGTCGCCGGAAATTCAAGGAAGCAGTAGTCCATATCCTCAATCTCAGCAACACCCGGCTCGGGCACGAGCGCGGTGGGTGAAAGGCAGATTATCTTAACGTCGCCGTCGCCGCCCTCCGAGTCCCACTCGACGTACCACACGCTTCCACCGTAAACGTAGGTGTAACGCTCGTCGCGGTCGTTTAATTCCTCAAAGGGAAGACGGGCTCTCAGAGCGTGGCACAGCCTCTCAACAGAGCGCGCGTTTCGGTCTCTTTTTTCGCTGTAGCAGGCGGGGTCGACCTTGCAGTGCGGTACACCTGCCGAAAATTCGCTTTCAATAAGCTCGTAGGTGATGTTTCTCACCGTTAGAGCGGGCTCGGGTGAGCCGTCAATCTCGGGCGAGCCGAGGTATTGCTTCATATGCCTCTCGAGTGTGTCAAGCTCCTCCCCGCGTGCCTCCCTCGCCGCCTCGTAGAGCGAGCGGAAATAGTCCGCGCGCTCCTTCTTTTTCATATTAAGTACTGTCAATTTGGTTCTCCGTATTTCTTTTTGAGATATTCGCGCCCGACGCTGTCTGCCATAGCGTAGTCCTCCCACATATCAGCGCTCCATCTGATGCTTTTGTGCGGTGTATCTATGGGAGCTCTTTTATATATCGCGAAGCCGCGCAGGGCATCGGGCGCGTGGGTTATTCTGTGCGGCTCGGTCGAGCAGTCGGACGGGCGTGCCTTGTCCACCGTGAGTGCAGGAAGACACTCAATAAGCTCGTGGCAGGTAGAAAAGATTTTTAGCCTCACCCCCGTACCCGTGTCGCGTAAAAGCTCCTTTACGGCAAGCCAGCCACATTCTCTGTCATTTGACGTACGGGTGAAGTTTAAGCCGTATTCGGAAAAGAGTGTTGCGCGGCTTCTGCCGCTTTCCTGACTGCGCGACCACAGGTCCGGCGGGGCTAGCGTAGCGTAAATTTCCTCTGCGTGCGGAGTCCTCTCAATTATGCTTGATGCCGCCTGACTTATCGCAAGGTTGGACTCGCAATACTCGCGGTAGACGTAGGCGACTCCCTCGGGTGAGACGGCAATCCAAAGACAAGCAAGCCTGTCAAGACCGTAGTCAACCGTTCGGTATTTTCGCCAGCTCCTCGGAATTTCAAAGGGAGCGGTAACGTGTAGGGCGTGAGAAAACTCCGAAAAATACTGTCCCTCAAAGACGTCCCAGTCACCGTAAAGGAGCGCGCGCCTTTCTCTTTCGGGCAAGGCGAGAAGGCGGTTTTTGTAGCACGGGTCGGCGCTTTCGAGAAATTTATTGTCGGAAATTCGCGAGGAGATGAAAATTCTTGACATTCCGTCCTCACCGATAAAGCTCTCGCCGGAAAATCCCTTTTCTATAAAGCGGCGCTTTACCCACGTGTGACCTATGCCGCCGGGGTTTGTGGTGGATTTAATCTGCTTTGGATACGGGTTTGCCCCGCGCACTCTTGATATAAGGTAGAGATATTGCGCCTCGGAAAAATGTGTCAGCTCGTCAAAACGGATAACGTCGTACTCGGCACTCTGGTACTGATAGACGTCGCTCTCGCTTGCGAGATAGCCGAAGTCGATAAGCGAGCCGTTTTTGAATTTTCCCGTGTGTGTCGTGCCGCCGTAGGTGTAAATTCCGCGTGGGTAAATTTCAAGCGTTGTGCGGATTAAGGACTTGTCAAGCTCGGAAAATGTGCGGCGCAAAATCAGCTGCCGCGAGCGAGGATGCTTTATCGCAAAGCGCAGGGCGTCGAGCGCCTGACCGTAGGATTTACCGCCACCGGCAGCACCGCCGAACAGGACCTCTGATTCTGTGGCAGACATAAACTCAGCCTGCTTTTTCGTTGCGGTAAGAGGATAAATCACTCTACCACCTCGAGCCGTATTTCAACCTCTCCGTCGCGGGTGTCGCCCTCCTCACCGACGAGGAACTTCACAAAGGACGCGTCAAACCTCTTGGATAGCGCACGGTCAATAAGATAATCTCTTCGGATTTCGCTGCATTCGCGGTATGACTCGTCAAATCTTTTGTGCTGCCTCATTGATAGTAGCTCCTCTGTCGTTACGCCTATCTCTTTTGCAAACTTCTGAAAGCTCGGCGCACCCTGAGTGTCATCGTAGGAGATGAAGTAGGAGTACATCTCGCGCGGCAGGCTCTTTCTATACTTGAATTTTTTCATTTTACATTTCCCGATAGGGCAGTGGCAGACTGTGCTTTATGCAGTAGCTCTTTTCCCACTCGTCTATATACCTTTCGTAGTTTTCTTTGACGTTTTCACCGCCAACCCCACGCCATCCGCGCGACTTGTTGTAGGCGATAAAGCTGTCGGGCGAGGAGAAATATTTTGCTCTTATGAAGTATTCGACAATCTTTAACTCAAAGACTATGTCGTCATCCTCGTCTTGAGTGTCCTCAGCCGTCGGCGTCGATTCGCACTCTGCTCTTTCGCAGCTTACGTATCTTCCTTGCCCGTCAACCTTAAAGTTCTCCAGAAGATGAGCGTAGCGCGAAGGCGTGTATACCGACCTTGGTATGTTATTGTGTGCGTGCCAATGTCTGATAAGGTAGACACCGTCATCAAGAGGAAGAAGAAAATCCGCATCAGTAAGCGACTTTATATCCGCCTCTGAAACTCCTGCCATGCGGAGTATTGATTTGGCAGACGAGATAAATCCGTCGTCGTCGGCACGCAGCGCAAGGTGGAAATAGAGAAGGCGCGCCGAGTCGGGCATATCGGTGAAGCTGTCACTTTCGATTATTTGCCGTGAGAACATCCTTCTTTCTGCCATAAACCTTAACTCCTTTCGCCAGGACCTATGCTAACCGGTATTGCTCCGTCCTGACACTTACATTGTAGCACAAAGAAAGCGAAAAGTAAGTATAGTACCCTTCCAAAGTTTAACCTGAAAGGTGACATAATTATTGTGCAAGTTGCATAATAGGTGACAAGAAGGCGTGAGGTTTGATTAAAAATGAAGAATTACTCACCCTCTGATTTTGCGTTATGAATTATGCGTTATGGATTAAACCCGTCCTCTAGCTCCTTTGATAAAAGCCCCTCGCTTCTACGCTCAAGGATAACATCGCGGAATTTATCTCTTTAGGAAGGGAAGGGGAAGGACTATAGGATAGGGAAGGGAAGGTTAGGTTAGCTCAGGAAAGGAAAGAAAATATATAATAATTACGCTTAAACGCGTGCGCGCGAGGCCTTTTAGATTAACTCGCTGAGTGCAGCCCTCAAAAAAAGAAAAAAGAGCAGCCGAGGAGCGGTCTCAATATTGAGCGTGACTCCGCAGAGAGCGCCTCGGGGAAAAATTTCCGGTTACATTATAGCCTACGCGGTTAATAATCTAAATAGCAAATTTTAATGACATATTTAGCATTTTTACAGAATTCGCGGAAAAACGGCGAGAAAAGCATAACATTTTTATTGACAAACCGAAAGATAGGGTATATAATCTAATAGATAAAATGTGGGTGGCTGAAGGTTATGTGCGAGCGTTTTTTTGTTTTGAGAGTATCGCGCAGGAATTTTCACAGCAGAAAGGAGGCTGTTATGGCAGACAGTCCTTGCGTTAACCGACGTCATAAATACCCTGTTAATAAATCCTATTTTGCCTCTGCGCGCGAGTATGGAAATATGCGTCTTATTCAGATTGGGCGCATGTGTTGCTCCGAGAATACGGTGGTTGAAAAGCACACTCAGCTTGATTTTATCGAACTCACAATCGTGCGCGGCGGGCGGGGCTTAATTCTCACAAACGACGTGCCGACCGAGGTGGCGTCCGGTGATATTTACGTGTCCTTTCCCGGTGACGTGCACGAGATTATCTCGGATAAAGAAGAGCCGTTAAAGTTCGACTTTATCGCCGCCCATACCACGAATGAGGCGTTGCGCGCTGAGCTTGACTCGGTTATGCTCGACTTTCACTCGCCAAAAAAGCGCGTCATACGCGACGGTTACATTCCGGATATCGTTTCGCGCGCCATATTAGAGGAGAGCTCGGGTGAGGCTTATTCTAGTCTTATTATGGAGTCGATGCTGCGCGAGATTTTGATATATGTTGTGCGAGACTTCGCCGCCTTGGCTACGGCCGCCGGCCGCCATACCGCAAATCCCGATGAGGCAGAGCTGTTCTGCTACCGCATAATGAACTACATCGACAGCCACGTTTACAGTATGGAAAGTCTCTCGGAGCTATCCAAGATTACAAAATATAATTACAATTACCTGTCTAATTTATTTAAAGAGGTTACAGGCTGCACCCTTATGAATTACTACAGGCGTCGCAGGCTTGAAACGGCAAGGCTGCTCCTCACCGAGAATACCCTCTCGATAACGCGCATAGCGCGCTTACTTGGTTACTCGTCGGTTTATACCTTCTCGCGCGCCTACAAGGAATACTTCGGGGAGAACCCCTCGGTAGCTAAGGAGAGGTAGCCGTTACAAATGACATATGGCAGTGCTTCGGCAAGCGTAGGGGAAGCATTTTGTATAAGTGAAAGTTAAGAAAGGAAAAACCGAATGAAGCTCATAATAGCGGAAAAGCCGAGTCTTGCGCGCAACATAATAGCGGGCATAGACGGCAAAATGGATAAGAAAAACGGCTACTACATCGGTAGCGAATATATTGTTACGTGGGCGTTCGGCCACCTCTTTTCTCTATCCGACGTTGAAGCCTATACCGGTGAGACGGGAGGCAGATGGACGCTTGACTCGCTCCCTTGCTTTCCCGAGCAGTTTAAGTTTGAGCTGCGACGTGATGCGGGAGGGCGGATTGACTCGGGAGTTAAAAGGCAGTTTTCGGTAATCTCAGAGCTTTGCAACCGCCCTGACGTTGACACTATAATCAATGCGGGAGACGCCGACCGAGAGGGAGAAATTATCGTCAGACTCTGCGTGCTTTACGCCCTTAAGGAGAAAAAACGCGAGCTGCGGCTTTGGCTGCCCGACCAGACACCCGAGACGGTCAGAGAGGCGCTTAAGAATATGCGCGAGGAGTCGGAGTATGACACGCTCGCCTCCGAGGGCTTTGCCCGTACGTATATCGACTGGCTTTACGGAGTAAACCTCACAAGGTATGCAACGATAAGCTCGGGAAGACTCCTCAGAGTCGGCAGAGTTATAGCTCCCATCGTGCGAGCCATATATGACAGAGATATGGAAATCAGAAACTTCAAGCCTGAAAAATATTTCGTCATACAGTCAAAAGAAGAGACAAATGGTGAAAAAATCGACCTTGTAAGCAAACAAAAGTTTACAAAAGACGAGGAAAACGCCGCAAAAGAGGTGGCTGAACGCTACAACGAATCGGGTGCTGTCGTCACACAAGTGAAGAGCGGCAAGGAAAACATCTTCCCCGGCAAGCTCTACTCGCTTTCCACGCTTCAGAACGTGCTTGGCGAAAAATATAAAATGTCGATGACCGATAGCCTTAAAATTATACAGAAACTCTATGAGGACGGCTATCTAACCTATCCGCGAACGAACTCCGAGTATCTTGCCACAGCGGAAAAGGATAAGGTGAAGTCGATTCTTAAAAACGTCTCGGCACTCGGCTATCCCGTAAGGTTCCGCGACTCAAAGCACATCTTTGACGACTCGAAGATTGAGGCGCACTCCGCCCTTACCCCGACCTATAAAATTCCCCCGAAGGAAAAGCTCACGCCCGAGGAGGCAAGGGTGTATTCCACCGTCTTCCGCCGCTTCGTTGCGGTCTTCTGCTCTGAGGAGTGTATTGCAGAAAAGAGCGAGATTAAGATACTCGCAGGCGGCGAGGAGTTCAGCCTAAAGGGAACCGTTATTTTAGAGCCCGGCTGGACGAGGTACGACGATTACAGCAGAAGGGATAAAATCCTGCCGCACCTTTCCGTTGGAGACGCGGTGAATATTAATTTCGAGCCTGCCGAGCGACAGACCGCACCCCCGAAGCACTATACGATTACTACATTAAACAATTATCTCAAAAATCCCTTTAAGGACGATAAGGCGAGAGCCAAGGAGCTTCTTGAGTCGGGCGAGGTCGACGACGCCGAGGATTACAAGGCGGTGTTCGAGGGCCTTGAGCTTGGTACCGAGGCAACCCGCTCAGGCATTATAGACAACGCGAAAAAGAGCGGATATATCGAGCTGAAAAAGGACGTCTACACCATACTTCCGGGCGGTGAGTATTTTATCGAGTCACTCGAAAGACTTAATATAAGTATGGATAAATATAAGACGAGTGAGCTTGGCAAGGCATTAAAGCGCGTATACCGCGGCGAGTCTACGGTTGAGGAGGCTGTCGGTCTTGCCGAGGCAGAGATTGCAGAGGTATTCTCTCATTCTCCGCGTGCCGTGACCGTCACGGGTGTTGACACCGGAAAATACGGTGATGAGGTCGGCGAGTGTCCCATATGTCACGGCCGTGTTCTTCGCGGCAAGTTTAGCTACGGCTGTATGGGCGATGGCTGTAAGCTGCGCATTGGCATCAATATCTGCCGCCGCGATATCCCGATAGACGAGGTAAGAAGATTGCTCTCCGAGGGCAAAACCGCCGAGCTTTCCGGCTTTATCTCAAAGAGCGGCAAGCCGTTCTCGGCAAGTCTTGAGCTGCGTGACGGCACAGCACAGTTTTCATTTTCGAAGAAATAGGTTGTAGCAAAAAAACTCCGAAGTCATAGTATGATAATGAGCGTGACAAGCGCCCAAGACACTTTGGAGGGAACATATGAATTCTAACTGCTTATGCCACATCTTTGACGACAACTGCACCTGGATTATCATCCTCGCTATTATCGTCGTTTTCTGTTGCTGCTGCAACAACTAAGCTAAAACGAAATCGCAAGATTTCAATTTACGGGAGAGAGGCTTGCCGACAAGAAATTATGGCGCAGCCAATCACCAAAAAAGAGCAGACTCGGTCTGCTCTTTTTTCTTTACCCGTCATATTCCTTGTTCGGTGAAAATATAAATATAACAAAGGGGGGGAATATTATGTTTATATATTCTATACGCGCATCGACCGTAAAGTTTTTCGGCTTTATCGCCTTAACACTCCTGCTAGTTGTGGGTGTAACGGCGTTTGGGCCCCGGGGTGCAGTTGCCGCAGGCACGGGCGAGGTGGTTGACTTTTCGGGCATGAAGACGCGCGAGGACAGAATAGCGTTTGTTGAGTCCTTTGGTGTCAAGGTGGATGCCGAGAGCGAGGAGGAAGAGGCTTTTTCGATGCCGCGCGAGCTTGACAGAGTAATTCTTGGCTACAACGAGCTTCAGAAAAAGCAGGGACTCGACCTATCAAAATATACGGGCAAGCGCGTAACGCGCTACACCTACAGAGTTACGAATTATAATGCCGACGGCGAGGTGTTCGTTAACCTTTTCGTATACAGAAATAAAATAGTTGCAGCTGATGTGTCGAGTGCCGACCCGACGGGATTTGTCACGCCTCTCTTGCTTGTTGAAAAGTCATCTCTTAAATAATAAAAGCCGCATTTTGCAAGCTTTGCTTTGCAAAATGCGGTCTTTTGCCTAAAAAATTAGGTTAAGAAGGAGAGAAATCCGAGAACTCCATACGACGCGAGGCACATAACTATGCCCGAAATAAGCACTCCGAGGAGGATTGAGAAAAACGAGGACTTTCTCGGCAGATTAAAGAGTGAGGCAATGAGCCCGCCCGTCCAAGCACCTGTACCGGGCGCGGGGATTGCCACGAAGAGCATAAGGGCGATAAACATTCCGCTCGTCATTTTTCTCACTGTGTGCGCTGAGTCAAGGCACTCGCACGCGCCCTCTGTGAGCTCACCGTCCTCGCGCGGCTCGTCCTTTATGACCTTGCCCTTGTGCTTATCTGCCTTCCTGCGAAGCCAAAGCACGACAGGACGAAATAGCTTGAAGCGCATAAGAAAATCAAGGATTTTCGGTATAAAGAGCAAAATAAGGGGTACGGGCAGCATATTTCCGACCACGGAGAGCGGATAGTTAACGTAGAACGGCACACCAAGCGCCGCGCCAACGGGAATTGCTCCGCGCAGCTCAATAATCGGTAAAATTGATATTAAAAATACGTATAGCTCTGACGGAAGCGAGGCGAAGAATGCGCCTATTGATTCAAAAAATCCCATTTTTTTACATCCTTTACTTTATTATTATTTACCGAACCTCTCTACTTCAACCTTTAATTCCTCAAAGAACTGACAGAGATTGTAGCCGTCGCCTGCTGCGTGGTGATAGTTCATCGTCACAGGCATAATATATCTGTCGCCCACCTTTTCAAACCTACCCCATATAACGACAGGGAAGAGCCTCTCTCCGTCGCACTGTACCTGCACGTCGAAGCTCCGATACCTTGTCCACGGCAAGCAGGAGATGTCAAAAAAGTTCTCGGGCTGGTCAGGTATAAAGCCCGACTCCCACTTGTGTTTTTCGCAGTCAGCCACCACCCGTGCGTAGAATTCATCGAAATCCGGGGAGTATTCGGTCATGAATTTCACGAATTTTTTAGTCTCGGGATTAAAGTCTGTGTAAGAGGGGGAAACAAAGTCCCAGCACCAGAGCTCACCGTTTTCACGCAGCGAATATCTATATTCCTCGTGCGAGTTCATAATCTTAGATACAAGCCATATCATAGTCGGATAAAAACGAATACCCCGGGAGCGTGTGTAATTAATCACGTTCGTTACGTCAATATCCACAGTCATATTCATAACTATCCTAAGCTCTGTCGTATAGAGCTTAAAGAGGTCGCGCCTCTCCCAATTTTCAACGTCAATTACCTTGTAACTCATTTTTCTTACCTCTTTTATATATTAGCCGGTTGCCTTTTCTTTTCTCTCAATAAGCCGTACGACTATGGGCCTGTTGTACCTTTGCACCACGATAAACTGTGCATCAAAGAGCATTGCGATAACAGCCGAAATCACAAAGGCAGGCCAGCATCCCCACAGAAGCGCAAAAAACATACCACCGATAGAGATAAGCTCGTTTACCCAGTGGTCGAGCTCGGATTTTGACATAGTTGTCGCAAGCTCTGGGAGCGTCCTGTTTTTGAAGTCGTATGCCGCAGGGTCAAAGGTTAAAACCTTGTCCTTCCAGCGTCTGACGAAAAGGAGCTTATATAAGTGCTTTTCAAAGCCGCGCTCGCGATAAAACGGGTGCTTATAGTTAATGTTCATTCGCTTTGAAATCTCACCGAATAGAATTCTGAGCCCAAATTGATAAAAAATCATAAAGGAAACGATGCCGCACCATAAAAACAGGTCGTTTTTCAACACACCCGTGTAGTACAGCGAGAATATTGCCGCCGAAATCACTGCCGTCAGGGCGATGGCAGAGTACATAAATATCGCAGGCCCGCTGAGCTTTCCGTTTTTCATAACTTCTCTTTCTTCTCCTTCATTATATTTTGTCAGCTCGTCTATGAGTGCCTCGTCCGTGCGAGAGGCTAAGTAGCCGAGCCTTATACTTGTTTTATTCTCCCCTCTCGATATGTTAACCATTACTGCTGTAAAACGAACTTTCGAGTTTCGCGGGGGAGTCACATTTGTCCCAACGCAAAACTGGGGCATTTTTTGATTTTGAACACCCATTTTTGGAAATTTTCTTTGAAATACCACTTAGAAAAGCTTAATTTTGCTCATTTTAATCCGATTTTGGCTTATTTTCTCGTCAGACAAACGACACTCTCCACGTGGGTCAAGACAGCAAAAGGTCTTCGAATGGTCGAAAAATGGGGGTTGTGAAAGCAAAAAGTCCTCAAACCATAGGTCGAAAGTAACATTTGTCCCTAAATTTTAATTGGTGCTTGGAAACATATCATACATAGTTCCAATTATCTTGATCTTCAATTAAAACGCCATTTTTCCCAATTTTTTCAAATGGTAGTCCAAGTTTATCTATTAAGGCTGATTCTTTTATAATGCAAAACGGCTCTGCTTGTGGTTTTATCTTGCTTGAAATATGTTTTGCTTTCGGTGGACAATCCGAGCATTCCCAAGCGGTTTGAATTGCAAGAATTTCTATACTGTTCCACAGTATTTTTGCAAACGTCTTTAAAAGATTCATCTTTTCGAATTTGTGGTGCGGAATATACTCGCCATTCGTTTTTGTCCATTCCACAAAATCATCTTCGGGAATAATCAAGTGAAATTCAAACGTTGATGATTTTTTATCATTCATTATGAATAGTCTGACTTCCGTAAAGTCCGAAAAATCAAATAACATTTGCTTGAAATCATGAGAATAATGCTCTGTATAACCGAGTTGGAAATTATTATCTAATTTGTTTTGATTCCATGCGACAATATCATCAAAAGAATCGTTTTCAAATCCCCAATATCCGCTTTTGTAAACAAGCCCTGCATCAATCACTGCAGTGCAAAAATCTTTTACTACCGTTTGGGATTTGTTGAGTTCAAAACTAATTGAAAAATATGCAGGCATAATTTCTCCTTTCGACATGTTATACTAAACAGATGTAAATAAGAGTTTCGAGTTTTGCTCAAAAATCACATTTGTCCCTAACGGTTTTCCTTTGCGGTGGTGATGGAAGCGATGAGCAATTTGCGAATTTTACTGCATTTTGCAAACATATCCTTGTATTCTTGTTCGGTTATCATGTGCGTATCCTTGAACAAACCGAGCCAATAATCTGTTTCGTAGCATTCTTTTAAGGCAATTTGAAACTTATTGATAAAGTCCGCCTTGCTTGCGGCATAATTAGCTTCGTGAATGTTTGCGCCGATACTTGTGCCGCTCCGCAATACTTGATTTAACAGTACATTGCTTTTGCAATTTTCTTTTATGTCGGTACAGAGATTGACAATGTCAACAGCAAATTGCTTTGATAAATCAACTAAAAAGTTCTCTTTCATAGTAAGTCCTCGTTTTTGAATGATTTGACGGCGTTGCCGTCATGAATTGATGCCATTTGCTACGCAAATTGCGCATCATGATTTCTCGCTTCGCTCCATGAATTGAATTGCAACCTTAATGCGCCGCAGCGCAATTCATGCCGCAGGCAATTCATGGCGAAGCAAATTCACGCAACCGCTAGGTTGCAATTCATTGTTGAATCTGTCGTTTGAGACAAACGACAGATTCAACATGTCCTGTCATCGGAAACAAATCATAAGGCCACACCTCGCCCGCGCTGTACCCAAGCTCCGTGAGAACCCGCACGTCGCGAGCGAGGGTTGCGGGGTTGCAGGAAACGTATACTACGCGGCTTGGCGCAAGAGAGGCGATGTAGCGGAGCAGCCCTTCTTCACAGCCTTTTCGCGGTGGGTCTAAAATTATAACGTCGGGGCGGATTTTCTCGCCACGGGTCCGCTCTGCCGAGGAAAGCAGCGACTCTGTGTGCGCGGCATCAGCCGAGTAAAACGAGGCGTTCGTCACGCCGTTCTCGAGTGCATTTTCGCGCGCGCATTCCACAGCACTCTCGACAATCTCAATGCCGATAAGCTCGCGCGCGTCCTCTGCCATCGAGAGCCCTATCGAGCCCGCACCGCAGTATAGGTCAAGCAAAAGCTCATCACCCGTCAGCCCGGCAAGCTCACGTGCCTTATAATAAATCAATTCCGCGGCGGCACGGTTCACCTGATAAAACGAGGGGGCGGTAATCTTGAGCTTCACACCTGCCAGCACGTCGTAAATATAATCCCTGCCGAATAGGGTGACGTATTCCCCACCGAGCACGACGTTCGTTTTCTCGGTGTTGACGTTTAAGAGTATTCCCACAACCTCGGGAAAGCTCTCGGGAATGCGACGCACAAGCTCATCGGAATGCGGCAGCGTTTTGCCGTTTATAACAAGCGTGAGGAGCACCTCGCCCGTCGTCTCGCCCCGACGGAGATACACGTGGCGCAGAAGTCCCTCGCCCGTCGCCTCGTCATAGGTCGAGAGGGAATATTCCTTGAAAAATTCTCGTAAAGCTCGCAGTATCCTCGCAAAAATCTCGGGAGCTAAGGGGCAGTCTGCCGCCTCGGTCACTCTATGCGACTTCGGCGCGTAAAAGCCGATAATATATTCGCCGTAAGCGTCGCGCGAGATGGGGTACTCCGCCTTGTTTCTGTAAGCTAAAAGGTGCGGCGAGGCTGTCGGTGGCATAATTTTAACACCTGTGAGTCCGGCTTTCTTAAATGCCGACTTGACGAGCTCACCCTTTAAACTTAACTCCGCCTCGTAAGAGAGCGCACGGTACGCACACGCGCGGCAGGAAAGGGTACAGCGCCCGAGGGTGCGCTCGGGCGATGGGGTAACAAGCCGCATAAGCCTCGCTACCGAATAGGACGAGGCGCATTTTATTATCTTTATCTCTGCCGTGTCACCGGGTACGGTGTCCGAGATGAAAATTACCTCGCCACCTGACTTCGCAACACCGAAGCCGAGATTTGTTATGTCCTCTACCTCGACGGTCAGCACGTCATTTTTCTTTAGCCTCACGACCTATTTCTCCTCTTTTTGCAAATAAAAGTTAACAAAATTATATAAATTCATCCTTAAATAAATTTCTGTATTCCTTTGGCGTCACACCGTATGCCGACTTGAAGCTCTTTGCGAAATACGACGAGTCGGTAAAGCCGCAGAGATCCGCAATCTCTTGCGAGGGCCTGTCTGTCGTGCGGAGCAGGTCGCGCGCCGTGCTGAGCCTTTTTGATATTACGTATTTTCTCATAGTAACGCCAAGACGCGACTTAATAAGCGAGCTTGCGTAATAGGGGTGGTAGCCGAAGATAGCACCGAGCTCGGTGTTTGAAATCTCGTCACCTACGTTTTCGCGTATGTAGGCGTCCAGTGCCTCGACCATCTGTACGGGGAGAGCGTGCTCGTCGGATAGCTCGGCAATTTTAAGGAGCAAGAGCTTGAGTCTTGCCGACGCAACCTCACGTGAGAGGGCGGCAGCCGAGCCGAATATCTCGCACGTCTTTACTATTTCCTCGCGCTCGTGGAGCAGTCCCTCAAGCCTTATAGGCTTGTCAAACGGGGGTATGCTTTCCGAAATGCACGCCGATTTATCAAACCTTTCGGGTGAGACGGGCGGAATTTTCTCGCGCATATCTGCACGCTCTGCCGTAAGGTCAAAGGTGAAGACCGCCGCTCTGAGAAATTTGCCCTTAAGCGCGTAGGGCACCCCCGCAGGAATAAAAAGGAGCTCTCCCGGTGTAAGATGCGAGAATTTGCCGCCGTCAATGGCGACCGAAATATCTCCTGAAATCATATATATAATTCTCGCGTCGGATGCGACGCGCACTCCGACAGTGCCCACGCGCTCGTAAATATCCGCAGAGCGCACAAGAGGATTGAGTAAAGACAGCAAAAGATCACCCCCACAAAATTAACTATCCCTATTTTAACATCTTTCGCGCGTGAAAGCAACATATATTTAAATAATCCGTCCGCCCGCGCGCGAAAAAGGCTTGTGACCGAAAGCCCTTCACAAAGCCTATTTACAAAAAACTCAAATATTTTTCAATAACTACTTGACAAAGTGAAAAAAATGTTGTATAATAGTCGGGCAACCAAAGATACGGCTCGTTGGTCAAGCGGTTAAGACATCAGCCTCTCACGCTGAAAACATGGGTTCGATTCCCGTACGAGTCACCACGGCACACCACCCAACAGGGTGGTGTTTTTTTGTCGTGGTGGCTCGTATGAATTGAATCGAACATAGCGCCGAGCACCTTGTGCGACGGCATATGGGGGCGAATCTCCGTCTCGTCGTCTTCCGCGAAGACCTTGTAATACGAGACGGATTCCCGTACGAGTCACCAAAAATAGATAGGCACCCACGAGGAGTGCCTATCTATTTTTCGTGCTTTGCACAAAACCGAATCCAGCGACGAAGTCGCAGGGTTCAATCCTTCGCTACGCGAGAGATTGCTAATTTGGAGATATAATAATGGATTTGTGCAACAAGTGTGATTAGATGATATTTCTGACCCAAATGGCAAATTCCCGAGTTGAAAGCCTTATATCAGCTCATCGGAACGCCCTGCCCACAAGGGTGGTGTTTTTTTGTCGTGGTGCTCGTACGGGGAATCTCGACCGGCGACATTTTTGCGCATCTTCTTCCATACAGTATACTGCCGTAAAATTCCAAGTTGACATATCGCTAATTTTATGCTAACATAGTGTATAACAAAATTAAAGGAACTTTTCTTATGGAATATACCTCAAAATATTATAAGCCATTTGACCCAGTCAGCGTCGTGCCGCTGGGTGAGTATTCGAGTGAGCAGGCACGCTCAGCGCTCGAGGCGCTCCTGTCTCCGCTCGGGGTGCTTGACGAGGTTAGGGCGGGGACGTGTGTCGTAATTAAGGCAAATCTCGTCTCTGCGATGAAGCCCGAGGAGGCGGCAACCACCCACCCCGTGTTAATTTCTGCGCTCGTTGATATGCTAGTGGAAAGGGGCGCTGAGGTTATCGTCGGTGACAGCCCCGGAGGACTTTATAACGCGGCGTTTGTCGGCAGAGTCTACAGAGTCTCGGGCATGACCGAGGTCATAAGCCACGGCGCGAGCCTTAACGGTGACTATACCGAGCGCGCCGCGACCTTTCCTTCGGGAAAGGTTCTGAAGAGCTTTTCCTATACTGCCTATCTTGACAGGGCTGACCTTATAATCAACTTTGCGAAGCTGAAGAGCCACGGTATGATGGGTATGTCCTGTGCCGCAAAGAATATGTTCGGTGCAGTGCCCGGCGTCATAAAGCCTGAGTATCACTTCCGTTTTCCGCGTCACGAGGACTTTGCTGATATGATAGTCGACCTTGACGAGTATTTTCACCCGTATCTTTCGATAGCCGATGCGGTTGTGGGTATGGAGGGGAACGGTCCGACGGCGGGCACACCTAAGAAAATGGGCTTTCTCTTAGCCTCGCGCTCACCGCATACGCTTGATATGGCAGCAGCAAGGTTTCTTGGATTTTCGCCCGAGGAGCTTCCAATACTCTCGGCGGCAATAAAGCGCGGTATGGCACCAGAAAAATACGAGGACTTAAGGCTTATCGGTGACGGGGCGGAATATAGCGTTGCTGACTTTCAGCGCGTGGTGGAGCGCCGCTCTCTTCTCTTTTCGGGAGATGGGAAAAATCCAATAAAGAAATTCCTTGCTAAAATTGCCGGAGCAATACTTAAGACCCGACCCGTGTTGAAAAAACGCCTCTGCGTCGGTTGCGGAATATGCCGTGATATCTGTCCCGCAAAGGCTATAAAAATCGAAGGCGGTAAGGCGAAAATCCTGCGTGCCGACTGTATCAGATGCTTTTGCTGTCAGGAGTTCTGCCCGAAGAGTGCTATGAAGGTCGGCAGGACTGCTCTTGCGGCAATTTTCCATTCTGAAAAGAAAAAGTAAAGTATAATTTACCAAAAATGCAAGACACAAATAAACTGTCGTCGTTTTTTACATATTTTATATAATTATCGCGTGTATTTTTCGGAATTTTTACCAATTGACTTTTATTTACTAAAGTTGTATAATAGCATTAATATTTTATTTTTCACGAAAGGAATTACCGAGAAAGGTAATCAGGGCAAACGAAATGGACAGAGTTTACAACTTTTCCGCAGGTCCCTCTATGCTTCCGCTTGAGGTACTTAAGACTGCACAGGAGGAGCTCCTTTGCTACGGCGACAGCGGTATGTCGGTTATGGAGATGAGCCACAGAACTCCGGAGTTCGAGTCTATTCTCCACGCTGCAGAGGCATCGCTTCGCACTCTTATGAATATCCCCGAGAACTACAAGGTTCTCTTTCTTCAGGGAGGCGCGTCGACGCAGTTTGCATCTGTACCGCTAAATCTTCTCTCTGAGCACAAGTGCGCTGACTACATAGTATCCGGTCAGTTTTCGAAGAAGGCGGCTATGGAGGCTAAAAAGTACGGCGATATCGCCATCGCGGCTTCCTCGGCAGGTGCTACCCCCACCTTCTCCGTGGTTCCGGAGACTAAGAGGGCTGACTTCCGTCCCGATGCCGACTACGTTCATATCTGCTTTAACAACACCATTTACGGCACAAAGTTCCACTACATACCCGACACCGGTAATATTCCGCTCGTTGCGGATATGTCCTCTTGCATTCTCTCCGAGCCGGTTGACGTATCGAAGTTCGGTCTTATCTACGCCGGTGCGCAGAAGAACGTAGCGCCCGCAGGCCTTACCATCGTCATAGTACGCGATGACCTTATCGGAAGCGCAAGACCCGACACTCCCGCTATGCTTGATTACAAGCTGATGGCGGACAACGACTCTATGTACAACACGCCGCCCTGCTGGCCCATCTATATTGCAAAGCTCGTCTTCGATTGGATTATCTCCATCGGCGGCCTTGAGGAGATGAAGCGCCGCAATGAGAAAAAGGCGAGCCTGCTTTACGATTATCTCGACAGCCAGTCCTACTACACCGCAACCGTTGATAAGAAGTGCCGTTCCATGATGAACGTCGTATTCGTCACGGGTGATGCCGAGCTCGACAAGAAGTTCGCGAAGGAAGCGTCGGCGGCAGGCCTTAAGAACCTCAAGGGACACCGTTCGGTCGGCGGTATGCGCGCGTCTATTTACAACGCTATGCCTTATGAGGGCGTTGAGGCGCTTGTTAAGTTTATGAAGAAATTCGCAGAGGAGAACCCTAAAATCGGGTAACGGTTATGAAAAAAATTAAGCTAATGAATAAAATTGCCGCTGTCGGCACTGACGTTTTCGACAGGGCAAAATACGAGGTTTCGGATAGCGTTACCTCTCCCGACGCTCTTATGGTGCGCTCGGCAAATCTTCACGAGATGGAGTTTAATCCCGAGCTTGTTGCTATCTCGCGTGCCGGTGCGGGCGTAAACAACATTCCCGTCGATGAGTGCGCGGCGCGCGGCGTCGTAGTATTCAACACCCCCGGCGCTAACGCAAACGGTGTTAAGGAGCTTGCCGTTCTCGCTCTCATCCTCGCTTCCCGCGACGTTGTCGGCGGTATTGAGTGGGCAAAATCAATTGCAGACGACCCTGATATCGCAAAGACGGTTGAGTCGGGTAAGTCGAAGTTTGCAGGCTGTGAAATCCTTGGCAAAACTCTTGGTGTTGTCGGTCTTGGAGCAATAGGCGGCCTAGTTGCCAACACCGCGAAGAACCTCGGTATGCGCGTTGTAGGCTGCGACCCCTACCTCACCGTTCAGGCGGCATGGTCGCTCTCGAGCGCAGTCCAGCATGCTGACAGCTACGATGAGATTTACGCGGTAGCCGATTATATCACTCTACACGTTCCCTCGACTAAGACCACGAAGGGTATGATTAACCGCGAGACTATTGCAAAAATGAAGGACGGAGTCCGTATTATCAACCTTGCGCGTGCCGACCTCGTTGACGCTGATGCCATAAAGGAAGCACTTGAAAGCGGAAAAGTGGCTGCGTATATCACCGATTTCCCCACTCCTGCTACTATTAACCTTAAGAATACGGTAAACATTCCCCACCTTGGCGCATCTACCGCTGAGAGCGAGGACAACTGTGCCGTTATGGCTGCAGAGGAGCTGTGCGACTACCTCGAGCGCGGAAATATCAGAAACTCGGTTAACTATCCGACAGTTTCGATACCCCATACCGGTGCTGCCCGTATTTGTATCAATCACAAGAATATCCCGAACGTCTTAACCCGCGCGACCGGAGTTGTTTCGGGCGAGGGCATCAACATTGAGAATATGTCGAGCGGCTCAAAGGGCGACTACGCTTATACCATCTTGGAGATGACAGTAGACGTGCCTGCATCGGTTATACCGAAGATTGAGGCTATCGACGGCGTTATCAGAGTCAGAGTGCTTTAATTAAATACTTCAGTGCGGACACGGCGTGTCCGCACTTTTTTTATTGTATTTCTTCCTTTTTTGTGCTATACTAAATACGAAATAAAAAACAGGAGGACTCGGTGGTGTCTTTCTTCAAGAAAAAAACTCCGGCGGAGATAATCCGTATAATTAAAAACCTCGCGCTTACCCTTTTCGGCACGCTCGTGCTGGCGTTTGGCACGGCGGTGTTCCTCGTGCCGTACAGTCTTGTGTCCGGCGGTATGTCGGGTATCGCGATAGTCATAAATCTGCTTTTTGACTCGGAGCTTATAACCGTCGACCTTATCGTCGCGGTGCTCTCATGGGTGCTGTTTTTTCTGGGGCTGATTTTCCTCGGGCGCTCATTTGCGCTAAAAACCCTCGTGTCAACGCTGGTTTATCCGCCGGCGCTCTCGGCATTTTTGCTCCTTGTCTCCCCCGACGTCTTTGGCGGCTATTTTTATCTTTCGGGCTCTGAGCATCCCGAGATAGCCTTTATACTTGCGGCAATAGTCGGCGGTGCGCTCGTCGGTGTAGGCTGCGCCACAGCCTTTCTTGGCGGCGGCTCAACGGGCGGTGTTGATATCATCGCCTTTATTATCTGTAAAATGTTTCCGCGCCTGCGAAGCTCAAAGGTCATCTTCTTTATAGACGCCGCAATAGTGGCGCTTGGTGCTATCGTCACGCAGAACATGATAGTGTCGTTGCTCGGTATAACGACGGCGCTCGTTGCCTCGATTGTCATAGACAGGCTGTTCCTCGGCGGCTCGCGCGCCTTCGTCGCGAGCATCGTTTCCGAAAACTACGAGGAGATTAACCGCCTCGTTATCGAGAGGCTTGACCGCACCACCACAATAAGCACCGTCAAGGGCGGCTACTCGGGAAATGAAAAGCATCTCGTTACCGTCAGCTTTACGATGCGTCAGTACTCTGAGCTTATAAACATCATTAACACCGCGGATAAGTCGGCATTTGTCACCGTCCATTCGGCGCATGAGATAAACGGCGAGGGCTGGACGAGATAAAATTTAACTTTTTTCGAGGAATGTACGTTCTGGCAGAATTGTGGCACAATCTTGGCGCAAAGTACTTGTTCGACAAAATCACCTTGATATAGAAAAAGCGGCGAGCAAAAAGTTCGCCGCTTTAATATTAACAATATTAATCTATCTTTGTAACTAGAACATTACACCTTGAATGTATACTTTTTCTCTATCGATAATAAACTTTGAGCTACTTAAAAATCATTTTAAAAGTTTATGAATAAAAAACACCCAAAATAAACTGCGCAATCAGGAAACAAAGCATAATAGTTCCAAGGAACATACCAAGCCATATCAAAAGCTTAAATCCCACTTTTTTCGTTTCTCTCATCAAGAACAGATTCATACAAGCGGTCATGCCACTGATTCCGCCGCCTATTGCTCCTCCAACAATCGGGAAGATTTTGCAAAGCGAGGGGACATTTCCCCATGTTAAAACGAACACGCAAATCAAAACAGAGCAAAAGATCTCGTACCATTTACACGGCTTGGATAGCTGTATAACGTCCTGATCTATGTACAAGCTCGCACCGGTTAAAAAGCTTCCCTTGATACGGCACTCCAAAACTCCGTTTTCGCTATCTAATTCATATACATTTTTCTTTTTCTTAAGTAACTTTTTACCGCCAATGGTGAGCTCGCGTTTTCCTGTCCAAAAATTTTCATTATATTCAATTTGACCGTAACCAACGTGATGTGTATTTGCTTTCATATCAAAAATTCTCCCTTGTCATTTTAATTACCCTTGAGAAGCTTACAGGTTTGCTCTCTTTTTGCAATCAATTCAATAAGTTCAGCCGAGTTTGTCTTTGCAAGCTCTATATCCTCTGACCTAAGAGCATCAGCAAATGCTGCAAACTGTCCCTTGATTTGAGAATCAAGCTCGCAAAGTGCGTCGGGTGCCATAGGATCGCTATAACGGATTGCTTCGTATACCCTTTTTGCCTCTGCACAAAGCTCGTCAGATTTTGCAGAAGTCATAAGACTCTGAGCATTAGCAGTAAGATCCTTGATGAAAAAGGTCTGTGTTTTAACCTTATCGTCAATACCGCTTACGATACCTGACGCGGCGGTTGCTTTAATAATAGAAATCGCATTAAATGCAAGAATGATAACACATACGATAATGCCGATCCATTCAGGAAGCGCGGGAATTGCCATAAATATGCTTCCCGCAATCAGCATAGCAACAAGTCCACAGTAGCTTATTGAAATCAGCGGAACGTTATAGAAGAACCTTTTTGGATTTTTCACCTTAAATGCGAAAATCGCACATACAAGCTGACCAAGAAAGGCAACCGTAATGAATATGTATCCTACCCAAAATGAGCCGCTAAATTTACTCACGCTACCAATTTCATTTGGTGTAACAAATACGATAACGTTAAAGACTGCAAGGCAGATTGCCCATATAATGCTATATACACCAATGCTTTTTTTCATATTGTCAATCCTCCCTTATCTTTTTGTTCCGCACTTGGGGCAGAACTTGCCGGGGCGCTCGAACTTATAACCGCAGTTTGCACAGGTATCGTTTGCCTTTGTAACAGCCGTTCCGCACTCGTCACAGAACGCCGCATCGGGCGTAAGCTTTGCACCGCAACTTTCGCAGAAGCCACCCTCTGTCGCTTTGGGAGCAACAGGTGCGGTATTGCCCAGCGCATCGCCAACAGCAGTACCGACAACGCCGCCAACGACACCGCCGACACCTGCCATCGTTCCAAGTCCAACACCGAGATTGGTCATTTGACCAACGCCCTCGTTGGCAGCCACTTTTTCGGCAACGTCAAATCCGCGCTCTTGCGCGTAGGTATATCCCTCTTGTGCGCGCTTTGTAGCCTGTGCCTGAGAGTCGATAACTACCTTTTGAGCCTCGGTCTGCGCGTCGATTACGCTAACTTGCTGACGGAGCTTTGCTTCGGCAATATCGGCATACTGACGGAAGTGCAAATCTTTGAACTTCTCATACTGTCTGTCACCGTCAGGCTTGACAATAGTGGTAACAAAGAACTGTTCAAGAGCAACGCCGTACTCTGCAAAATCGTTTATAAGGAGCTTCTTGATTGATTCCGAGAAAACGGCAAGGTTTTCGTCAATCTCAAATATGTTGATAGCGTTAGATTTCATCACTTGCGCGATGTAAGTCTTTACTCTCGTCATAATGAATGCGCGGAAGAAACCGACAAGCGTTTGCTGAGCAAGGAAGTTTTCTGTTCCTACCAGCTTAAGTAGCAGTTTTCTTGCATTATCGGCACGAAGCGACATTTCGCCCGATGCGCCAATGGAAATCGGAAATCCGTATGTAGGCTCAACGTATTGAACCTTGGAGTCCGTGCCCCATTTGATAGACATCTGCTCGGTCTTATTGATGAAATAGACCTCGCAATGAAAGGGCGATTTCCCGCCCGTGGCAAGGTTTAACGCCTTTCCAATTAACGGAATATTTTGAGTTTCTAACGTATAGCGTCCCGGTCCGAACGAGTCGAGCGCCTGACCGTTCATAAAGAAGATGGCTTCTTGGCTTTCGTGAACGATAAGCTGAGTCAATGAGTTAAAATCCTCGCAAGGATGCTTCCAGATGAAGGTGCTATTGTCACCTTCGTATTTGATGATGTCAATAATTTTTGGCATAGTTTACCTCCATTAATTTTTAGGGATCATAAAAGCCTAATTTAGTTGATTATTCCTCCAATTACGGTATCTTTATGAACCTTCTTGAAATCGCTTACTGATCCCACTATTCCAATTAGTGCATGGTACGGATTGTTTCTACTTCCCACATAACAACCGTTTTCGTACACTGTTTGAACTTCCAATTCAGAACTTACAGCAAGTTCGACAATTTCATCTGAAAAAGATATTCTTTTAAGCTCATAAGACTCCGACCATATCTCTTGAATGTAAGGAGAAGCAGAAGCGGTTTCGGAATCATATTCGAGCATATGGTATTTAGGGATCTCTATCTCCGTAGCATTTCCTGAATACACTGCTTCACACCGAACCCCCAGACGGCCTCCAAAAAGCCATCTAAGTTCCAGTCCGTCGGGAATATAATTAGCAACCAGTTTATAATTACCACAAGTTGTAATTTGCTTTGTTGGTTCTCCGTCAAGCTCTCCCTGCGCCCAATAATAAAAGCTATGTCCGCTCTTCTGCGGTACACTGTTCAAGGAAATCGGCAAATCAAAGACAGTAAAAGTTTTTTTCGCAGAAGTTACCTCATCTCCGCCGTTCCAATCGTACTCGATCGTAAAGGTTTGGATATCCCATTTGGCATAGAGCGTGATATTTTTCCACGTACCTTTGGGAATTTCAGTGACCTTGTTGTTAAAATTACTATCGCTGTACCAACCCTCAAAGGTGCAATAATTATACGACAAATTGCTTAAAGTAATTGTACTGGATTCCACGGTAAATTGTGTTTTATTGGTGTTGCTCGCGGGAACCTTTCCAAGATTGTAAGTAATCTTATAGGTAGTGGGTGTCCATTTTGCCACCAGTGTCACATTAGATGCTGTTTTCCAAGTACCGCTTGAAATCTTTTTGGGGCCATTATACCAGCCTGCAAAAGTATATGCATCCCTTTGTGGCGTTGGCAGAGTAACCGATTTATCATAGGTATACGTAGCGCTGTTTAAGGCAGAATTACCGCCTGCAACATCAAACGATACCAAGTAGCTGTTCGCCTGCCAATTAGCCGTATAGGTGCGGTCGCCGTGGCTTCCCGTGGGGATCGTAACGTTCATTGTAGGTTGAGTCAAATCGGTTCCTGTCCATCCGATAAACGTGTATCCCGTCCTTTGCGGATTTGTCAATGTAAAAGCGGCGTCATCTACACCGTACTCGGTCAGATTCGTTGCCGTACCGCCACTAAGATTATACTTTATTACGTATTCCTTGTCGCTCCAATTGGCTTTGAAAACGAGATCGAAACGAGCTTCAGACAACTTATATTCAAATTCTTCGCAAGACCAACCTACAAAACGGTATCCCGTTCGTTCTGGGGTAAGCAAGCCGGAAAACTCCGGTTCGGAAGCATAGGTTACCTCATTGTGATCCGAGTTAACAAGATTTCCGCCCTCGCATTGATAAACGATATGTGCAATTACGCCCGCCTTCAACAGTTTGCGAATCGCTTGTTCATAGTTAGCATTTGAAATATCCGTCGTACCATTTGCTATTGTTTGTTTAAGTAATTTTTTTACTTCTTCCGCTAGCTTTTTCACCTCCTCGCCTAACTTCTTTCTCTCTTCTTTTGCGGTTTCGGCGTCATCTATTGCTTGATCAATTTTAGATATTGTTTTATCGAACAAGGCATTTCCTTTTGCCGTTTTTAAAAGTGCGATGGCATCATCATACTTTTGTTCTTCTATCATCTCTAATGCGTCTTGATACTGTGCATTGGGAATTGCAACGTGAGAAATGAAAACGTACGAGGCGACCGAAATGATGGCAAGCAATAGGCATGAGCTGATTATCAAACTTGTTTTCTTTGCTTTCTTTATGGCAACCTTGCGTTCTTCCTCTTTTTTTCGTTGATCAATACGCAATTGTTCCCAATCTTTTTGAAAGGTATCGATTTTTTCTTGGCACGAGACAACACATTGTTCCACATCAAGATAACCTGAAATAGACAGAAAAAGCTTTTGCGCGTTCTGACAAGTGGGAATATCTCTTGCGTCGTTCAGTAAAACCTTCGCTCTTTGATAGATTTCCTGTTTCTTTTTGTTGTCGATACGGGCAATGACGGTTTTCAAAGCATTTGAAAGCTCATCCTTCAATTCCGCATTGGCAAATTGAATCGCTTTCTTATAATGGTTGCTGTTTTCAAAAGAAACCTCGCTGTTAGCAAGAGCGCTTTTCTTTTCCAAGTGCAACTCTGCCAACAACTTACCTACATAAGCCTCGGCATTTTCTGGATCTCGGTTCAATATTTGCTCATAAAAAGCATCTGCACTGCCAAATTCTCCATCTGCCAACGCCATAGATGCTCTCTTGAAAAGCGGCTCTATACCCGCGTTTAGACCTGTAATGACAGTTTCTTTAATAACCGTTGTTTTGGACTCGTCGAACCCGATAATCTTCTTGATTCCACGAATCAAATCCTGCATAAATCCAAGCTTTGACATATCCTGCGCTTGAAGGTGTGAGAACTCTTCGGGCAAGTCATAGGGGTCTATATCACGGTATGCCGG
>JAZNHD010000064.1:0-12977 GCA_045576815.1 Eubacteriales bacterium | reverse complement strand
CCTTGGCTCACAGAACGACATGGCTACGATCCGACTTGAGAGGTGGTTTTTGACTTGGTTATCTTCTTTATTCCTCTTACCAAGTCCTGCATAAATCCAAGCTTTGACATATCCTGCGCTTGAAGGTGTGAGAACTCTTCGGGCAAGTCATAGGGGTCTATATCACGGTATGCCGGAATAAGAATTTTCTTTGCACCGTTTTTGATTAGCGCAAGGTAACGACTCCACTCGTTTTTCACCCAAACGGCATTAAAGTGCTCGGCACGAGTACCGAGAACGACCATTGCCTTTGCAGAGTTCAGCGCGGCGAATATGTAGGGTTCGTATGCGATTCCGAGCTTATCCTCTAAAGTAATACGAGAGAAAAACACCTTAAAGCCTTCTCGTGTCAGCTCGTTATAAAGCTCGGTGGCAAGTACACTATCCTGAGTTCTTCTACCATTGTTGTCGGTTTCTTTATAGCAAATGAATACGTCAAAAGGCTCTTCCTTCTGCGAAATAGCAAGGAAGCCTTTCTGAATTTCGTTGATAGCATTGGCTTCGGATTCGTATATCTCTCGCTGATATCCGTCGGCATTGGCAAGCGCTGACTTATAATCCTCGTCATCAAAGATCGACGTAAACTGCGCGCGATTGACCGTCGGTATACGCTTATGCGTCGCGGGGTCTTCTACATATTCAATGCCATAGCGGCAAAGAACAATCGACCAATATGCCTCGGCATCGGTGTTGTCCTCGTTGAGAATATTCTCGTATATTCCCATCGCCTTGTCAAAATCGTTGTTGCGACGAAAGTGATTTGCTCTATCATAAAGATTAGCACGGCGCTCGTTGTCGAGCTTGGGAAGCGTTTGCTTCGTACCGCAGTATTCGCAAGTAGCGACGGATTGCGTACTATCTATTTCAAGCGTTCCACCGCAGATTTTACACTTAAAAATTGCCATGATGTTCTCCCTTATTTACTGTCAGCAATCTCAATATTTTCAATGGAAAATGTGAGGCACTTCTGTATGATCTCATTGCGAGTGCGTCCTGTTTGCTCGGCAATAGCATCAAGTTTTTCAATCATATCATTAGGAAGTCTCACGGAAACCACTGAAGAATCCCCGCGAAATTTCTTCGATGATATAACAAGCTTTTTGTCAGGCATAGTTTTACACCTCGTAATTTAGTTTTGGACAATACATATTGTAACACATTTGTAGTATGTTTGTCAACTGTTTTGTTGAAATGACAAAAATAAGATATAAAATTTAACAAATTTAACTTTTTTCGAGGAAACCTTTGCATTTTCGCGCATATTGTGCTATAATGTAAAGGTTAAAAATGTAAAAATGATGAATGAGGCAGAAAAATGAAGCGTAACGATTTAAGAAACATTGCAATTATAGCCCACGTTGACCACGGAAAGACAACTCTCGTTGACGAAATGCTCCGTCAGGGCGGCATTTACCGCGAAAATCAGGAGATGGCTGACAGAGTTATGGACTCCGGCGACCTTGAGCGTGAGCGCGGCATCACCATACTCGCAAAGAATACAGCAATACACTATAAGGACGTAAAAATTAACGTAATCGACACCCCCGGCCACGCTGATTTCGGCGGTGAGGTTGAGCGTATACTTAAAATGGTAAACGGAGTAATACTCCTCGTTGACGCGGCAGAGGGCCCTATGCCTCAGACGAGATTCGTGCTTGAGCGTGCGCTCGCACTCAATCACAGGGTTATCGTCGTCGTCAATAAGATTGACCGCCCCGACGCAAGACTTGACGAGATAGGCGACGAGGTTCTCGAGCTTTTACTCGAGCTCAACGCAACCAACGAGCAGCTCGACTCGCCCATGCTCTTCTGCTCGGGCAGAGCAGGCACCGCGTCCTTTGACCCGCACACGCCGGGTAAGGATTTGACACCCCTTCTCGACACTATCCTTGAATATATGCCCGCCCCCGAGGGCGATGAGGACGAGCCGCTTCAGCTCCTCGTTTCCTCAATAGACTATAACGACTTCGTCGGCAGAATCGGTATCGGTAGAATCGAGCGCGGCAGAATCAAGCAGGGGCAGGGCGTTGTTATCACCAATTTCCACGGAGATGGCAAGGCGCGTCCCTCAAAGATTGTTTCAATCTATCAGTTCGACGGACTGAAGCGCGTGCAGGTTGAGTCTGCCGAGGTCGGCGACATCGTCTGCTTCTCCGGCTGTGAGGATATTGCGATAGGCGATACCGTCTGCGCTCCCTCAGCTCCCGAGCCTCTTGAGTTTATAAAGGTCGGTGAGCCTACAATGGAGATGACCTTCTCGGTAAACGACTCACCCTTTGCAGGCAAGGAGGGCAAATTCGTCACCTCTCGCCACCTTCGCGCAAGGCTTTATAAGGAGCTGCTCCGCGACGTGTCTCTCCGCGTCTCCGACGGTGACACCACCGACTCATTCAGAGTTGCTGGCAGAGGTGAGATGCACCTTTCTATCCTCATTGAAAATATGCGCCGTGAGGGCTACGAGCTCTGCTGCTCCAATCCCCGCGTGCTTTATAAGGAAATCGACGGTGTTAAGTGCGAGCCTATCGAGGACGTCATAGTGGACGTGCCCGAGGAATACGTCGGCGCCGTAATGGAAAAGCTCGGCGCGCGCCGCGGTACACTTAACGATATGCAGCTTCACGGCAAGCGTCAGAAGCTCTTTTACACCATTCCCACCCGTTGCCTTTTCGGTTACAGAAGCGAGCTTCTCACCGACACGCGCGGAGAGGGACTTATCTCGACGCTTTTTGCAGGCTACGAGCCTTTTAGGGGCGAGATAAAGACACGCTTCACGTCATCGCTCGTCGCCTCGGAGAAGGGTATCTCCACCACCTACGGACTCTATCAGTCGCAGGACAGAGGCCCGCTATTTATCGGCCCTGCCACACCCGTCTACGAGGGTATGATTGTCGGTGAAAACCCGAAGCCCGACGACATCGAGGTCAACGTTTGTAAGGAAAAGCACCTGACAGCCGTTCGCTCCTCGGGCGCTGATGAAAAGCTCACTCTCATCACTCCCGTCCAGCTCTCGCTTGAGGAAGCTATTGAGTTTATCACCGACGAGGAGCTTATCGAGGTCACTCCGAAGAGCATAAGACTCAGAAAGGTTATCCTCGACACCCCGACAAGAAAGCGTATGCAGGCGCAGAAGAGAGCTGCCTTAAAAGCCGAGGGAAAATAACTAAAATGCAAATAATTATTTGCAAATAATGCGGAAAAGCGCAAATTTCCGAATTGAACAGAATGTGTTACCTACCAATAGGAAAAGGACAGAGGCTCTCTCTGTCCTTTTTTGTGTGCTTATCTGGTATAAGCTTCATTTACAGAAGTGTTTTTTCGCTTTTAAAATCAAATTCAGGAAAACAAAGCAAATAGTAGTCACATTCGCCTTGGCAACACACAAAGCCCTGTTCACTGTTTCAAAGACAAAGGTTAGGCTTCCGTCAAAAGCTCTGCACGGGTAATATCTATTACCCTTTTTGAATATTTTGTTCATACGTCCCCCGTCAGAATATAAAAAGTGCGCCAACCGCAGTCAGCGCACAGAACCCTAAATTCGTCGTCGGCTTGCCGCCTTCCGTTCTATACAGAGGAACTTTGATTAGTGAAAAGCATTCTCGTATAGTATGAGAAGAACGGACTCTCTATAGCAGAGTTGTTGTTATTTTAAGGAAAATTAAAGAAGATATCCAATCTTTGCCCACTGGACAGCCTCTTTGCCCTGCTCGACGGGGTTGCCGTTTTCTATCCACGCGCCGCCGTTTTCGGTAGAGAGCGCCTGAGGGCAGTTGGAAAATGCTATATAAAGGTCGCCTCGAATGTTTACCGTTTCATGCTCCACGATGCCGTACTTTGAGAAGAAGTCGAAGATAACACGGCCGTCATAAATCATCTTAATTGAGTTTCTGAAGTTATGCATCTTCGGGAAGTTTTCGATAGACTTATCGCTCTTGTAGTTATAAATAATGAGCGGCTTGCCGTAATACTCGATAATATCGGGGCGAGACTGAATGCCGTCCTCGAAAATCTCGGTTTTCCACGTCTTACCGCCATCGCGTGAGACTGTGTATGCCGCATGGCCTGTCTCGTGGTCATCGGGTGGGAAGCGGTACATACCGAAAATTCCGTCGTCGTTTATTATATACCTAAACTCGTAGGTCATAGGCTCGGGGCAGATAGCAAAGGGGACTAAAACGTTGTCCTCTATTTTGCAGAGCGTCGCATAGCCGAGGTCGTCGTTTGATACAGAGGTGTAAAGCTCACCCTTGTAGGTTACGACCTTGTTAATTATCGGGTTTGACTCGCGCTCAAGGGGGTACCCGTGTCGCTTTAAATACTCCGAATAGTTCGTTGCGTTGAGGCGCACGTCACCGTCCTCGGTGCGAAGGAACACCTCTACTCTCTCTCCGAGCGTATCGTTATAAAAATCGTATTCACGGTAGTAGCTCGCAAGCTCGCCGCGTGTCGTCGAAAATATCATACGCACAGTCCCGTCGCCGACAAGATAGTTCGCGTTGCAAAGCAGACCGCGCGACTGACCGACACCGCAGTCGACTGTGATTCTCCGCGCGTTTTCGGGCTGCGAGGGCGCAAATACCGAAAGGCAGAGCTTTCCCGTGGACTCTCCGTAATGCTTCGGAATTCCCGTCATATAAGCAACGAACATAAGACCGTTAGCCTTGTCGTAGACGGGAGTCGCAGCGCACGCCGCGGTTTGTGTAAGACCGTCGCTAATCTGTACCATTTCCATACCGTAGTTCATAGTTATTTCTCCTCTGTTTTCATTTTTTTAAGAGCTTCCTTCGCACCGCTGTATACGAAGCTCCAATCAGCACCTGAAAAAAGCATATCAGGTGAAAGGCTTGACCAGGTCTCAATAGACATATCGTCCATACCGCCGGCAATGCCGAAGGGCTTACCGCATTTTTTTAACACGGCTATCGCTTCCTTTATTTTCGATATGGTTTTGTCGCCGAAAACGTTTAAAAATTCACCGAGCGAGCCGGACAGGTCGTTAGGTCCGAAAATAAATCCGTCAAGGTAGGGAATTTTCGAGATTTCCTCAAGCTCCTCTATCATATCCACGTGCTCTATTTGTACAAGCCGCAGCATCTCCAGACTTTTTTTCTCTGCATACTCCTTTGCATCAAGAGCGCCGTAGCCAATAGCGCGTAGCGGACCGAAGCCCCTCGTGCCAAGCGGAGGGTAAAGCGTCATATCAATAAGCTCGCGCACCTCTTTGGCAGACTTAACCATCGGGAAAATCACACCGTCAGGTCCCATCTCTAGAATTCTTTTCGTTGCCGTAAGGTCGTTTTGCGCAAGGCGCACAACGGCAGGAATATTCGCGGAGCGAGCTGCGTTAAGGTGGCAAAGCACCTCTTTATAGCTCATATAGGTGTGCTCGGTGTCAATCCATACACAGTCGTAACCGACGTTACCCATTATTTCGCAAAGCGCAGGGTCGGTAAGGCTGACGAGCGTGCCCATGATTTTTTCTTTCCTTATGAGCTTTTCTCGCAGGATATTCATTTTCTTTTTCCTTTCATATAAAGCGTTTTTTAAATAAGAAGCCAAAAATGCGGCAAAAGCATTGCAATTTTGGCACAGATGTGTTATACTTAAGCTATGGAAAAATATTTTGATTATAAGCTAAATTACGACCGTATGAAGCTCGAGCTTTGCAATTCGGCGTCTATTTCGGAGCGCGAAATTCATTCCTATCACGAGGTGCTTATTTGCGAGGACGTTTCTGTAACCTTGCGAACGGAAAACGGGCAAACGGAAATAAAAGGAAGTCGGCTTTTCATCATTCCGAGAGGAAAATATCATTTCTTTGATTTATCAGGGGGCAAACGCTTTACGAGGCTGAAGATTTCCATTCCTGACGAAATGTTAGTCGGTGTGCCCGTAAATTTATTCTCGGGTGAGATTTCTGTTTTGCATCCGACCGAGCAGGGCACAGCCTTCCTTACCGAGAGGCTCTTTGAGCTGATGAAAGGAGAGGATAGCCCGACAAGGAGCTTCCACGCATACTGTGCCGTTATGCTCCTGCTTTGCGAGCTGAGCCTGTCGGCAAAAAGGAGTGAGGGCGCAAGCTATCAGGACAATAACAGGGTTGTACTCGAAATTATTGAGTATATATCCAAAAACCTCGCGGGCGACCTCAGTGTCTCACAGCTCTCGCGAGAGGTGAATTTTTCTCCGTCCTTTTTATCGCACAAATTCCGTGAGGAAATGGGTATTTCGCTACATAGATATATCCTGCAAAAGCGAATGTCACATGCAAAGAACCTCATCGACAGCGGTGAACGCCCCTCTAAAATTTACAGAGAATGCGGCTACCGCGACTACTCCTCGTTTTACAAAGCCTATCTTCGCTACTTTTCCATGCCCCCGTCAGAAAAGGAGGCAAGAGACAGTAGCCCGTAATTCCCGATACACCGTGTCGGGAATTACTTTTGTTTTATAGCGTCTTTAGCAATTTCTGCCGTTATTCTAAGGAACTCGTCGATATCGTCTGTTCCGTGGCAGTGAAGGGGAGAGACTCTTATAGCACCCGAAAGACCGAGCGAGTCGAGAATTCTTTTTGAATATATGCTCGTATTTACCCGCTCGTAAACGGTAACACCGCGTTTCTGGTACTCGGCAACGCACTCGGTAAAGTCTGTGCCGTCAATAGCTATCGCAACTATAAGGTCGCGTGCGGTGAGGTCGTCGGTGTCAACGCACACCGTAACGCCGGGAATATGCCTGAGACCCGGCATGTCCGCAGTTCCCTCAAGCAGCCTATAGAGCAGCGCCCGCTCGTGAAGATGTATGCGGCGCATGCCCTCGTCGTAAAGGGCCTTTTTGTCACTTGAATTTATGTAGCATCTGCCAATATCCGCAACGTAGCTTATGATTTCCATAGCTGCCGCAAAGTTTGCCGGCGCGCTCGTTCCAAGCTCGAAGACGCTACTATCCTTTGCAATGAGCTTGTGATGCGGCAGTGCTGCCACGCGCTCGGAAACGTAGGCAAAGCCGCAGCCGCGAATTCCGAAAAACTTATAGGGTGCGAAATTCATTCCGTCAAGACCAAGACGCTCAACCTCGAGAATGCTGTGCGGCGCGTGCTGAACGGCATCGGAAATTATGTAAAGGTCTGGCTTTATTTCTCTTGCAAGCCTTACAATTTTTTCAATATCCATAATATTTCCCGAAATGTTCGATGCCGACATAATGCTGAGTAGGCAGGTGTCCTTATCGACGTATTTGATAACTTCTTCGGGGTCAATTCCGCCGGTCTTTCTGTTGGCGGGCACGACGCGCATCTCCTTGCCCGTCTTTTTACAGTAGAACTCTATGGCGTCAAAGGCTGACGGATGCTCGATAGATGATACCACCGCATTCGTACCCGGAATATTCTCCATTATAAGCCCGACCATATGAAACATAGTCTGAGATGCAGTAAGCTCTGTTATAAGCGAGCCGCTTTTTGCACCGAAAATTATCTCCATAATCTCCCGCGTGCCCTTTTCCACAAGGCCCTTCAGCTTTAAAGAGCGCTCGTGTATTCTCTCGGGACAGTCGGGAAATTTTTCAATCTCTGCCTTTGCTTCCACGCATTTTTTAAGCCTTAAGCTACCGCCCGAGTTTTCAAAAAAGAGTCTCTTATTATACTCGGGGTCAAAGTCGGCATAGTAGAATTTGTCCTTTAATTCCTTCTGTATTTTCTCGTCAAACAATAGTCCGTGTGGATATTCCATTTTATATTCTCCTTAGCATTTTTGGTGATTATTGTAAACAATAAGTTACATAGTAAACCTTTTAAATAGATTTTCGAAGTTTTTATGCATTATTTTTTCCACTGTTTGCTCGCGGTAGTTTAGGGATAGCATACGGTCGGCTAATCTATAAATATGCGAAGAATTTTCAAGCCCCCGAGGTGTCGCACCTATTCCGTCAAAATCGCTACCAAGTCCTATGCTATCCTCGCCGCCGAGGGATAAAAAGTAATCAATATGCCCGATAACCGTATCTATATCGGCATCTTTGTCGGTAAGAAAAGGAGGGTAAAAATTAATTCCGCACACCCCACCGCGCCGTGTAATTTCAAGGAATTCCTCGTCGGTAAGGTTACGCCTGTGGTTATGGACGCTCCGACTCACAGAGTGCGTCGCGCATATAGGGAGCGAATAATTCTCGAGGGCGTCAAAAAAGCTCTTATCCGACATGTGTGACGTGTCGAGGATAATTCTGTATTTTTCCATTTCGGAAAGCGCCTTATATCCAAGCTCGGTAAGACCCTTATTTCCCTCACAGCCGCCGCATAAGATGTTGTCATTATTCCAGCCGAGGCTCATAAAGCGCACACCCGTGTTGTAAAAATCACCTATATCGCCTATTTTAAAGTCCGGTTGGTTTCCGAGTCCCTCTATTGCGAGAATAGCGGAGAGGGGCGCTTTGTTTTCATCTGTTTCCGTACCCGACTTGCATATCTTGACAAGCCCCGGCAGCTTCTCGCACTCACCCTTGAAATAGGCAAAGCAGTCAAGCATTGTCGCCTTGTCCATCTTACCGCCGTTGAAAAGGGCAAAGACCTGCACAGCGCCGCAGTATCCTTCAAGGTTCTTTGTGCTTACCATAAGCTCCGCTGAGTCAAGCCCGAGCCTGTTTTTATACATTTTTGACATGGTATCGCAGTGCGCATCAAAATATGAATACATACCTATCACCCACATATTATTTTACTTTATAATTTACGGTTTCATTATATCATACAGATTATGAAATATAAATTGAAAATTTTGCAAAAAACATTGAAAAAGAAGTAAAGAGCATTTAAGGGGTGCAGTAAGTTGTATTATGTTTATATTACAGGCGCTTACGATTGGCAGCCGATATCTCTCAATTTCTATGTCTATCGGCAAAATAACTCCCAAAATCAAAACAAAAAAACCTTGATATTTTGCCAATAATGTGGTATAACAGTAACGTAAATTTCCGATAGGCAAATTATCGAGGTGATTTTATGAAATATATTTCTGTTAGCGAAGCAGCGAAAAAATGGAACGAGCGACAGCCGTCTTGCTTGGTTCAAGGTAGGTGAATACAAAAAGCTGCCCAACGAGGTCGGCGGAATTGATACCACAGAGCCTGAGAACGTAGCTCGGGAAATGGCTGCTCTTATAAGCGCATATAACGAAAAAAGCGAAAAAACCTTTGAGGATATAGTAGCCTTTCACGTAGCATTTGAGTGCATACATCCGTTCCAAGACGGAAATGGCAGAGTAGGCAGACTTATTATGTTCGGCGAGTGCCTAAAGCATAATACAGTTCCGTTTATCATAGACGAGGAGCAAAAACTATTTTATTACCGTGGACTCAAAGAGTGGGACACCAAGCGCGGATTTCTTACCGACACCTGCCTTTCGGCACAGGATAAGTTTAAACTTGTTTTAAAGAAATTCAAAATTGAAATATAAAAAGAGGGCATCGCCCTCTTTTTTGCTTTACGCAGCCTTTGGCTGAACTTGATTTTGTGCCGCATTTAACATATTCTCGATAATCAAGCGAAGCCGAGTCTGTGCCTCGCACAAGCGAGCGAGCGCAGATTGCTCCGCGAGCGCTCCGTAAACGGAGCAAAGCACGTAGTGCCGCCGCTTAAGCGGCGAAGCTCGCAAGGAGTATAAAAATTCCATACCCTTCGGTCGGATTTGCTACACATAATCAAGCGAAGCCGAGTCTGTGCCTCGCACAAGCGAGCGAGCGCAGATTGCTCCGCGAGCGTTTTGCGATAAGCAAAACAAAGCGCAAGGTGCGACCGAATTTTTCGGTCAGCTCGCAAGGAGTATAACATGGGTAACCGCGCCGACGAGCTTGCCGTTCTGTATTATGCTCCTTTTCGGCGAAAGTGCGCTATGCGCTCTTGATGCTACGCACTGTGTTTGCCTGTCGGCAAACCGCCGAGGAGCAGTCTGCGGCATTCGCCCTGATAAGCAAGCTTCTCGATGCGAATGCTCTTGATTATCGGGCTTCCCGACACGAGTGTGGTGGGTAATGGACAACGTCATTTATAGCTGCAACGTATTTTTTTGCGAGTTCTTTTAAGGACTTATAATTCTTTGCGTTTATCAGATGCTTATTATATAAATTAGATCCAACTCCAATTCCATAAAATCCCATATCAAGAAATGCTTTTGCGTTTTCCGCTGTTACGCCGCCAACCGCAAGAAGCTTGGCATCGGATAGTGGCGCGGTGATCGCTTTTACATACTCTTTTGTTATCTGATTAGCGGGAAAGATCTTGATATAATCCGCGCCATATTTCAGAGCAGTTGCAATCTCCGTAGCGGTATAGGCGGCAGGGATAGATACCATTCCAAGCTTTCTTGTGAGGGTAATTATCTCGGGATCACAGTTGGGGGAGATAATAAATAAAGCGCCTGCGTGGAAAGCAGCCTTGACCTCCTCGCATGATGTTACCGTTCCCGCACCGACAAGCATACTGCCATTGAATGTTACGGATATTTCCGATATCATCGAACATATTTCATCACGCGACAATTTACCTGAGCGGTCAAATGTGATCTCCAAAAGGCGAACACCGCCATCGTAAAGAGCTTGTATTGCAGGAATCAGGGTGTCCTTGTCGGGTGAACGAACTATGGATATGAGCTTTTCTTGTTCGATCGCGCGAAGTGTATTTTCTCGCAGATTATGTGCCTTTCGGATATAGTAAATATTTTGCAATCCGGAAACAACTGCCATATCGGCAACGGTTCTGTCAAGTGAAATTGAGGGAATATCTTTCAACAAAATCTTATACACCGATTGTAGGATTTTGTTGCCGCCAATATATACGCTGCCTGTATGTGCGTATTTGCTGATGGTCGTAACGTCCTCTCCAAGCACGGCACCGTAGAGAAATGAAGAAAGCCGATCTGAGGATATTCCGTTTTTCGCCATTACACGAATATGGAAGATCGCGGCATTCAATCCGTTGGAACGCGCATAAGATGCGCCGTTCAGTACGTCGATTTCGGAAATCACAAACCTGTGAGAAACGCTTCCCGACAAAATACTGTTGTTTATGATTATATCCAACAGCTCGCCACTTATTGTGGTTTTGAAGTTGATGATCTCACCTTTTTCATTGACTTGGATTACTTTATTATGCGTTCCGGGTAGGATGACCGTGGCGGGAGTGTTAAGCGGTAGGTGAGGAAGTATTCCAAATACTTCTGTCTCCTCACCACGCATAATATCGGAGAGATATCCATCAACGGTCTGCTTTACCCCGGGAACGAACCAAAAAGGTATATCAGTGATCTCGGGAATAACGGTTACGGAAAGGTTGGTTGCCTCTTTGTATATGTCCGAGGGGAGATCAATGTGAGGTATATCGCAAAGTCCTATTTCACTCCCCGACATTCCCGATGTTATGATGCAATCTATCTGTTCCTTTGATTTTTTGTTTGTAAGCAAAAGTGTGTTAATAAGAGTTTGCAAACGTTCAAAAAGAACAGCTTTCCCCTCCGATTTGCCAAGTTTTGCTCCAAAGTTGGCTTTTTTAAAATCAATAATGCTTTTTTCGTCGCACAGCCAAAGTCTGGTGTTGGACGTACCCATATCCATCGCTAAATACATCATTTAACCTCTTTTATGCAATTTACGGTATTCTTTCGGAGAAATTGTTTCTGATTTGGAAAACACCTCGGTGAAATAGGAAATGCTTTCAAATCCGACCTCGCTGGCGATTTGACCGATGCTGATATCCGTATTTTTTAACATTAGTTTTGCTTTCGTTAATTTAAGTTCGTTTCTGTATTCTCGGATGTTAGTCCCCGTGACGGCTCTGAATATGTGAGAAAGATAATATACACTGATATTGTGTTTCTTCGCGATCTCCGCGTTTGAAATATCCTCGGATATATGCGAATTTATATATTCAAGAACAAGGTCGACTATGGGATGAGAATCCTCAGGCTTTGAAACACCCGAAACAATATTGATTATCTGCTTTAAAAGCCTTTCGTCCTTGTTGCCCGAATCCTTGAATTGTGATATAAGACCATCAAGCTTTTTGAACTCGTGTATATTACGCTCGGCGCAATCCAAGGGAAATCTTTCAAAAACCCTATCTATGGGGTCGACCGACGGATCATCCAACAAGGTTTGTATCCACATGGAATAATCACTTATAAAGGTATCGTAGGGGTCGGGATCTTCCTCTGATAAGCGGGATAATTTGCATACTACTCTCTTAAGATATCCGTTTTGAGATCGTAGGCTACCGGCTATAATATCTTCTTCGGTTATTGCGGCAGTAAGGAGCTCTCTAGCAGAGGAATAGGCTTCCTCAAGTGACGAAAGGAAGCCTCCCCGCTCTCTGTCATATACGATACGTATCATTCCATCCTCGCACTCGACGGCATCCGGGTATGATACCGAATCTCTCTCATCAAGAAGCAGTGAATATGGGAAGGTGACGCCGTCATCTTCCGATAAAAGCGCTGTCAAATTGTTTCTCTTTTTAAAATTGTAATGATTAATCAGAAGCACTCTGCCCGATTTTAGTTTCTTGATAAAAAAACGAGAGGAAGGGCCGCCAAGCTCTGTTTTATGACCTTTACTCCATTGCTTTCCACGATCGTAGGAACAGCTTTCTCCAATTCCATTGTAGAGCCTTACTAACATACGGAGAACACCGTTGTTCATTTCATATATCATATGCTCATCAAAGGAGCGGTTGGGAACGTCTGCACCGCCAAGACGTACAAAGCTCTTACCGTTGTCGGACGTTTTGTAGACATAGGATAATGGGACATCATCATCGGTTAACGCTTGATTTCTGAAGTCGTTATATATGTCTAATTTCCATATCGCAATTGGAAAAAGCCATTCTCCCGTAGATAAAACGGTAGGCTTATTCATCATAATTCCTCTGCCTATGCAAAATTCTTTTGACCAAACCA
>JAZNHD010000063.1:0-2377 GCA_045576815.1 Eubacteriales bacterium | reverse complement strand
ATTACTCTGTGTTTTTCAACACATTTCGATAATTTTTCGCTATTATTTGAATTTGAGTCCGTCGTAAAACGCCTTGCCGACCACCTCGCCGATGACGCGATACGTGTGATTTGCCGAATCGTAAGTTATGGGACGGAGCTTATCCGGATCTATCTTTCCATCCGTGAGGACCGACTCGTCGCAGCACACGTTCACTATCTCGCCGACAAGCCTGCAGGTATCTGCATCATAGCTTTTTACAAGACATTCAACAGCCATAGGCAATTCAAGAATAATGGGAGCATCTACGAAATCGCTCTTCACGGTGGTGAGGCCGCATCTGTCAAGCTTACCTTCAACACTGTTTCCGCTAACGATTCCGACGTAATCGCACTCCTTAACGTAGTAGGCAGTGGCCATGCTTACGGTGAAGGCTCCGCGGCTTAAGAAATTGGCTGTAGTCTTGTGATCCGCGCTGACACAGATGGTAATCTCGTTTTCCTCACTTATACCGCCCCATGCAGCATTCATAGCGTTGGGCGTTCCGTACTCGTCATAGGTGCCGATAATAAACACGGGCATAGGGTAAACCATAGGCTTGACGCCAAAATTCTTTCTCATTCTTTTGTCCTCTTGATCTATATTATTAAAACTCTTTTCTTCCCCACCAGTCGGGCATAAGCTCGCCGAGTCTGACAGTCGCATAGCTTTCCTTATCGGTGAGTATCTCGATGTCTCGGCTATTCTTCGAGAGCTGCATCATAAGCTCGCGGCAGGCTCCGCAGGGAGAGCCGACGCTGCCGTCCGTCATAACCGCAACGACCTTGTCGATCTCGCTCTCTCCATTAGTGATCATATTTGCTATAGCGTTTCTCTCCGCGCACATTCCAAGTGAGCATGCAGTATCAATACATACGCCGACGTATATATTACCCGCCTTTGTCAGAATAGCCGCGCCAACACCACCCGCATCAACAAAAGGTGAGATCCTCCTGCCGTTTTGCACCTCGGTGGCCTTTTCATATAATACGTCCCAGATGTTCATATTATTCACGTTTCCTTAGGCAAGAGAAAATAATACGAAATAGTTTTAAAGAGATAAATTTCACATAATCCATCGGCAAAAATTCTTATAATATTCTTATATTATCTCAAATTTTCAGCCTCGCCTTACGTAAAATTTATTCTCTTTAAAATTCGTAGAACTCTAATGCCTGAATTTTAAGATGATTTTGGTGCTTGGCTCTCGCAGCCAAGTACGACTTTGCAAGAGAGATAAGTGCCGAAAGCGCTTAAAATTCACGCTTTAGAGCTGCTTCGTATTATTTTCTCTTGCCTACATATTGTATCACAACGGAAGGGGGAAAGTCAAGTAAAAGGAATTAAGATATATATTTTATCGTTGGGTAAAAGTGAAGAAGGGCATCGCATCGACACGCCCTCAGCGGTATACCGTTCAGGGTCAGGGACAGTTGCCCGTCGGGAATTCTTATCCCCGTCGACAAAAGAACGCTTAAGCAAACGGATACCAAGGTGTAGGAAAGCGACGCCGGTGCACTTCTCATAATAATGCTTCCGTCTGCCGATACGGATACCGCGGCGGCATACTCGTACCTGTCAAGCAAGGCTACGAGCCTATCCTCACAGAAGAGCTCGGAATCGGCGCAAGGAATAATGAAAGCGCATTTACCCGTGCCGGTCGTATATCCGAAAATGTCAATGCCATCTTCGAAATTCAAATTTTTTGCACATATATTTTTACATTTTCCGACATTTACCGAAAACGAGTACTCGTTCTTTCCAATGAGGAGCTCGTGCACCTTGCCGTTATATTTTATCTCGAGCTCCATCCTCGGGTATCCCCTCAGTTTCCCGAAAAAATAAGAAAGAGCCGCAAGGGGTAGGTACGGCTCTTTCGGTTCGTTATTAAATTTATCTATAGACAAGGCTCCGAAATCCGCGTCGTCGTCGGGGAAAAGGAGCACTCTGCTCTCCCCTTTGTGGAAGGCACCAAGGGCATATGCCCTCGCGCTCCGCTCGTCGGATGCCCGGACGACCGACAGTCGTGAGCCGTCTACAAGTAGATCGTATTTTATCATTGTCACACCTCAAAAACCTGTTAGCAGTATATGAGGCTGTGCTTTTTTTGTTACGCTTTTTTCTCAAGATAAGCGATCAGGTCTTCCTTTCGGTTCTTCGCTCTGCCGTCTATCACGGCATATACAAGCTCGGTAAGAGTCTCTCCTATCCTCTCTGTGCGTATGCCGAGCGAACCGAGATCGCCGCCGCGAACGGCAAGTCCCGAGACCGTATACGGGATACCGGAGGCGAGCGCGAGGGATAAATTCCCGGAGTGCTCCGCGGAAAATCTGCCCGTCAGAAGCCCTAAGGAAAGCAC
>JAZNHD010000062.1:0-5220 GCA_045576815.1 Eubacteriales bacterium | reverse complement strand
CCCGAACGATGGGCGATACCACCTTCGCTACACCTCGAAATGGTAAAAATATTAGATTTTTTTGTAAGTGGTCAAACATGTGGACAGACCGAGAAATTGATGATTTTTCGACATTCGGGAGAGCCGCAAAAGTCAGTGTTTTCAAGGCTTTTCAGCGTTTTTATGCTCCCTCGGTTGAACAAGAGACCACAAGTACCCGAAACTGGCGCGATACCACCTTCGCTACGCCTCGAAACGTAAAAAAACTATTGAATTTTGTTGTGGTCAGTTATTTGGTCAAAGCCACTTTTTAGGGGATTTTGCATCGGGTGTAAAGTGCAAAAAGTCTAGTGTTTTCAAGGGGTTTCAGCGTTTATGTGTTTGGTTGGTTGAACAAGAGACCACAAGTACCCGAAACTGGCGCGCTACCAACTGCGCTACACCTCGTTTTCGCGATGCGCCTAAATCACGCTATAATATTATAGCAAAGTGATGATGGTTTGTCAAGGCTTTTGGGAAAAATAAGTCTGAGCATCTAAAAACTATACATATCAAAATGCCAAAAAAGAATAAAAATATAAAAAACTATTGCATTTTCTTTTGAGTTGTGGTAGAATACTACTATACAGAATGTAGTTTTGTGCCTACAATATATTTTGAAAGGTTTTTGTCATGGTAGTTCTTGAATATTTACTTCTCGTCGTGCTCCTTATAGCCGCAGTATTTATCGTAGTAGCAGTTATCTTCCAGAAAAGCGGTGAGGACGGACTTTCCGGTACGATTTCCGGAGGTGCTGAAACTTTTTACGGTAAGGACAGAACGGCACACGGCGAAAAAAAGCTCTATAAATGGACTCTTATCGCATCGCTCGTGTTTGCCGTTGCGGTAGTTGTTGTTTTCATTATTCAGCCTGATTACGCTGAGAGCTTCGCTCTTACCGATTGGCAGGATATCAACAGCTATTCTTATATCTTTACGAACTGAACTAAAGGCGGCTACACGATGTAGCCGCTTTTTATTTATTCGTGCTGTTTTGCGGATTTTTTTTAGGCCGGTGCGCAAAATAAATCCTATATAAGCAGAGGATAACTTAATGAAAAATAAAAGAAGAGATTTTAACAAATTCACAAAGCGAAATACTCATAAAAGGCGCGCAAAGGACGCTGAGAGGGAAGAGCTGCTTCGTCAGGTCGCAAAGACGGGCGTAAATTACGCAGGCGT
Source organism: Eubacteriales bacterium (assembly GCA_045576815.1). GTDB lineage: Bacteria > Bacillota > Clostridia > Oscillospirales > CAG-272 > UBA1740. The sequence goes on along the minus strand of JAZNHD010000062.1, from coordinate 4,020 downwards.
GCGTATAGGTAAAGGCGCGGCGGAACTTCGTTCCGAGGTGACGGCGAGCGGTGTTTTTTTCTCGTCGCGCCAGGGCTTTGGATTTGTCAGAATAGACGGGGCGGATAAGGATATCTTTATCCCACAGGATAAGACGCATGGTGCTATAGATGGAGATCTCGTTCTTATAAGCTATCACAGCTTTACCGACCGCGTGGGACAGGAAAAGACCGAGGGGCGTGTAAAGAAAATCATAGAATACGGTAGAAAAACTCTTGTCGGGACGGTGGAAGAGGAGTATGTGCGTCATGGCAGACGAAGATATCGCACCTATCGGCTTTATCCCGATGAGGATAGGATACCGCACCGCCCGTTTATAAGAGAGCTTATGGGCGCATATCCCGGTGACAAGGTCGAGGTGCTTATTCTTCGCGACGGTACGACAGAGCCTGCGTGCGACGTCGTGAGAGTTTTTGGAGATAGTGAGTCGCGCAGGGCCAATTACGAGGCAATTTTATCTGAGTGTGAAATTGAGGTTGATTTCACGGCGGAAGAGCTTCGTGAGGCCGAAAACGTAGCACGCATCCCCATCAATCACGAAGGACGTACACTTCGTGACAGAGAAATCATCTTTACTATTGACGGTGAGGGGGCAAAGGATCTTGATGACGCCGTATCCCTCGTACGAACGCGCGACGGCTTCAGACTTGGCGTTCACATTGCTGACGTTGCTGAGTACGTAAAAGAAAAAACAGCTCTTGACAGAGCTGCTATGAAGAGGGGAACCAGCATATACTTTACCGACAAGGTCGTTCCTATGTTGCCGCCCGCTCTTTCAAACGGTGTTTGTTCACTGAATGCAGGTGAGGATAAGTATGCCGTAAGCGCCTTGATTCACCTCACGCGAGAAGGCGAGATAAAAGGTGTGAGGCTTATACCCTCTGTAATCAGAAGCCGCGTGAGAGGCGTTTATTCAGAAGTAAACGCAATTTTTGACGGTACGGCAAGTCCCGAGCTTTTGGCAAAATATAAGGCAGTTATCCCGACGCTTCATAAAATGCGCGAGCTTTATGAAATTCTTCTTCGGAAGAGTAAAAAACGGGGATTTTTGGATTTTGACGCTCCCGAGGCGGAAATTCATTTGGACTCCGACGGCAACCCCACGGAAATTATAAAGCGCACTCGAGGCATAGCGGAGCGAATGATAGAGCAGTTTATGTTAGCCGCAAACGAGGCAGTAGCAACGAGGCTATATGAGGAGGGGATACCCTGCGTCTACAGAGTCCACGAGCCGCCTCCCGCGGATAAGCTCGCAGAGCTTTTAAATTATCTTCACAACCTTGGCTTTGATACCTCGCTTATATCTCGCGGGTTGGTCGAAGCGAAGGATCTTGAGAGAGTGCTTTTCATGGCAGAGGAACGCGGTATGCTGCTACCCGTGTCGCATAATATGCTAAGAGCGATGTCAAAGGCGCGTTATTCTGAGCACCGCTTGGCTCATTTCGGACTGTCTATTGATACCTACTGTCACTTCACTTCTCCGATACGGCGTCTTTCCGATCTTGCGACGCACAGAATTATAAAATCCGTTTTGTTTGACCGTAAGCGCTCGGCTGCTTACGCAGGATATGCGCGGCGCGCAGCAGCAGCGGCAAGCGAGGCAGAGCTTCGTGCCCTGACGGCAGAGCGGAGAATTGAAAATCTTTATAAGGTTCTTTATATGAAGGAACGCTTGGGTGAGGAGTTTTCTGCCGTTGTGTCAGGGGCTTCGCAGTTTGGCCTTTTCTGTCGGCTTGACAACACGTGCGAAGGGCTTGTTCCGATAAGTGAGATGCCCGGTGAATTCTTTTATGACGAGAAAAACATCACCTTGCGCTCGCGCGACGAAATATATCGCGTTGGCGACGGGGTGAGAGTATGTCTCGAAGAGGCGGATATTATTAGAGGAAAGCTAAGGTTTTCCTTAGTTAGAGAGGTGAAAAATGAAAAAAGCTACTGATGTTTTTATAGCGGCGACTCTTATGTTTTTGCTGCTCTTAGGACTCTCGGGCATGGCAGGTGATGTGCTTTCCCACGTTGTTTATGCTGCTGCCTGCATAGTCCCCACGTTGTTTGCATTTTTTTCAAAATGGGGGGAGGCGTGTCGAGAAAAAGCGCGGTATCTTACCCTTGACGGTCGACGAGTGCTCGCTTTTTTACCTACGGTCGCGCCCGTTGTTGCCGTTGTTATGGCGATTTCTGTTTTGACCTCGTTTATTATGAGCGCCACACTCGGCATATCAAATGTTAAAACACCGGAGGAGCTCGGAGGTAATATAGGTATAGCTCTCCTGCTTCATGCGCTCGTTCCTGCAGTGCTTGAGGAGCTGTTGTTTAGATACGTTCCGCTTCGTCTTATCGCACGCAGGTCTGCGAGGGGGGCTGTGATACTTTCGTCGGCTTTCTTTGCGCTTGTTCATACTGATTTCTTCGTTATACCCTACGCACTTTTTGCGGGAGTCGCTTTCATGGTGCTCGATATTGCACTTGACAGTGTTTATCCTTCAATAATCCTACATTTTATAAACAATGCTCTTTCGGTAACATTCGTATTTTACGGTGCAGATTCTGCCGTATCGACCGCAATATATCTGACACTTGCCTCACTTACGCTCGTGTCGGCACTTTTCATCTTCCTTTACAGAAGAAAATATGCGAAGCTTATTCTCGCGGCCTTCGATAAGGGAGAGGGATATAAGCGATCGAGCGAGGTGCTTCTCGTAATAATACCGTGTCTTGCGGTGGCGACAATACGTCTTGTCAGTGCAATTTTAAAATAATCAAGGGGTTGTTGTTTTGGAATGGCTTGATATAAAATTTATGAGTGAGGCAATCGCACTTGCAAAGGAGGCAGCCGAGCGTGACGAGGTTCCTGTAGGGGCTTTGATTGTAAGAGACGGAAGGGTTATTGCGAGGGCTTCAAACACTCGTGAAGAGTCGCGTTGCGCGACTCACCATGCTGAAATTTTGGCTATTGAAGAGGCTTGCCGCAGCCTTGGCGGTTGGCGGCTGCCGGAAACCACGCTCTATGTCACCATGGAGCCGTGTGCTATGTGTGCAGGCGCAATTATTAACGCGAGAATACCGCGAGTCGTCTACGGTGCTCCTGATTTCAGATTTGGCGCATTCGGTTCAAGAATTAATCTTGCCGAGGCGGAATTAAATCACAAGCCGGAAGTTGTTGGCGGTGTGCTTGCCGACGAGGCAGCCGAGGTGCTGTCATCATATTTCAAAAAAAAGCGGAAAAAGAGCGAAATATAATTGACATTTGTATCATCATTGTCAAATAATTGGCTCGATTTTTCTTCAAAAGGTTGACAACATAGTTAATATGTGGTAAAATATGCAGGTACATATCTTTATGCAACTTAAAGGAGAAGGTGAACGGAATTTATGAGAGTAAAAGCCTTACACGAGAAAAAGGAATATACGACTATTCGCGATATGGTTGAGGATATCGGTAAAGTTTTTGAGGGCAGAGTTGCCTATCGCTATCGCAAGAACCCTCACGATAAAGAAGCTATTAAGGTTAATTATGAAGAGCTCCGCGACCACGTGCGTGCTATCTCCACTGAGATTATCTCGCGCGGTCTTTCGGGCAAGAAGTTTGTAGTTATCGGTAAGCACACCTATAACTGGATACTCACTTATTACTCGGTGCTCGCTACCGGCTCGGTGCTCGTGCCTCTTGACAGAGACTGGGGCAAGGAAGAGCTTTGCGAGACGGTTAAGACAGCAGAGGCTGACTTCATTATTTGCGATGCTGACATTGCTGAAAAGGGTGAGTATATAGCAAAGGAGCTCTCTCTCCCCACGCCGCTCCTTATGTGCAAGGACGGTGAGGACACTCTTGACGAGTGGCTCGCGCTTGGAGCAGAGAAGTTTAAGGAGAACTCAGAGCCTTATTACAACGTAGAGATAGACCCGAATGCTCTTGCACTTCTCGTATTTACCTCGGGTACTACCGGTAAGGGTAAGGGTGTTATGCTCTCGCAGAAGAAC